>NZ_JOPI01000003.1:0-42956 GCF_002153695.1 Acetobacter sp. DsW_059 | reverse complement strand
AACGGTGAAACACAAGATGCCTTCAGTGTCACCCATCAATTCAGATTAAAGTGGAACTGCTCTAAATGTCAGTTTTTTTACTAACTGCTTCCGACAGCGGACGGTCGAATTCCTCCCCAATTCTGACATCAAAAGAGGGTTTACGGGGGAGAGCAGCGCTCTCCCCCTGACCAGTTTGCAAACCATCGCGACACAACGTGTCCGCTGGTTTGCACGGCTGACTCTCCTCTTTTTTGAACAAGCCAGATTCACGCCAGACTATGGCTCCTTCTCTCTTTTGGCTTGACGCACCCAGAGTGCTTAACCAAAATTGGAAGCAGAAAATTCAACCAGAAGACCGCGTATCATTATCCGCTGTCTTTTCAAGGTGTTGTGCGACTGACCCTGCGGGTCAGTGAGGGTTCAAGTCCCGCAGCTCGCACCACCAACCGATTGAAATATAACAGTAAAATGAGGATCTGCCGGATCTGCGGGATTTTCCCGTTTGTCTTCCCGGACCGGGAACTCATCATGCTTCGCCTTATCGGCTCTCACTACCACTTCCGCCGGGCTGTGCCCGTTGCCGTTCAGGCCCGACTGGGTCGAACCGAAATTTCTCTCTCGCTGCAAACTCAGAGTAAGCTGGTAGCCCGTGAACGGGCAGCAGCCCTTTACGCCCGTACCGGCGCACTTTTCTTTTTGAGAAGGCAAAGACATGCTCGACACGAGATCTGATCACGGACTTCCCTGCGTTGGATCTCTGGATATGACGGGGCATAGGCTTGAGGTCAGGCTTTTTCCTGTGAACCTTTGAGACAAAGCCCCCCCCTTTTCCATGAAGTCCTCATTGGCTTTTGAGCGATAGGCTGTATTGGTTTTATCCAGAAAGCGCTTTTCCATCCCGGGTGCGCAGCGCTGAACCCAGCGGTCAATCGTGGAGTGATTAACACTTACCCCGCGTTCGCAGAGCATAGTTTCCAGATTCCGGTAACTAATCCCGTAGCAGCAACACCAACGAACCACCCACAGGATTATCTCACCCCGAAAATGCCGCACCTGAAATCACTCATCTGACATGTCCCGTTCCAACACCAGAAACGCTTTCAGTCATGAAAACCAACTTTACGACAGGGCCAGAAATATTATACCTGATCTCTCACAGTCCATGCGCCGGTTTTATCTGATAACCAGATCGGATTAGTCTGACCATTAATCAGCTGATAACTATGCTCACCACTAACGCTGACAGGGGTTCCCCCAGAAAGGGTGACACGCTGCAGTTCGCGCTCTTCATAGTCGAAATCAGCGATAGCCCGGTGCTCTGTCGCTCTGTTATCCCACATAGCAATATCACCGGCCTGCCAGTGCCAGGTAAGTGTATTCTCAGGGCGTGTAACATGAGACTGTAAAAGTTCAAGAACAGCACGGGAGTCCGGCAGGTTAAAATCAACCAGTCGTTTAACAAACTGCCCTAGTAGCAAACATTTCTCCCCGGTTTCGGGATGAATATGTACAATCGGATGTTTGGCTTCGTATACTTTAGCTGCAAAGATATTAGCCTGCCACTGTATAAACTCCCAGTCTCGTTCAACAATAAGGTCAGTATGATCATATTCATTGTTTGTATGAACAGCCCAAAGCTTCTCAGCAAATTCCTGCAAAGGTAAAGGCAGAGAACTATAAGCCGTCGCTGTATTTGCCCACAAAGTTGAACCACCATAAACCGACGGTTTAATGCAGCGTAAAATAGAAGCTTTTGGAAAATTTTCCATGAAAGTCATATCTGCATGCCAGGTATTGGCAGCACGCCCTTTGCGCGCCTTAAGCTCAAAAATATGTTTTGTACCACTTGCACTCGAAACTGTCGGGTGCGGCACAAGAGAGCCAAATAACGCACCCAGTTCTTCCTGCTGTAAGCTCGTCAGTGACTGGTTACGAAAAAAAATAACCTTATGTTCAAGCATCGCGTCATAGATGAACTTAATGCTCGCAGCATCAAGATCAGGAGAGAGTGTGATGCCACTTATAAGAGCACCAATTCTCCCACCAATTTTCGTGACAAATGGCGCCCCTGCTCCATTCAGACTGCTTACAGACATCTTCATTCCCTTAATTATTAATAACTTTAATTTTTAGTTGAATTAAGAACCTTATGATAAAATTCAATTATTTAAATTTTATCATTATGTTTTTATTGATTATTTTTAGAATTTTCCTCCGGTTATCATGATCAAAAACGGTTATCATGATCAAAAAATATGGAATTTCTTAGCTTAACCCTATATGGAACCGACATATAAAACTATATGTTATCGTTAAATATAAAGATAATTTAAAAATGACTCTGTTGACTAGTTTAATTTTATTAATGATAACGAAAAAGATCGTAATTTGTGTTTTCGATCATTAATATAACATTTTAATTAGTGGAATGTGAGTATGCCCCCCCTGTCATCGAATCTGCGTCGGATTGCCTTAAATATTTCGATGACGTCTCTGGGGTGCGCTATGGCTGCAGCGGCAGCACAGGCGCAGAGTGCAGATAAAAAGCATCCCCCGGCTGAACATAAAATTAGTGAATCTTCTCAGCCCGAAGATATTACCGTGAGCGTACGGCGACGCAGCGAACCTTTGCAAAAAGTACCGGTGGCAACCTCTGTCTACACAGCCAGGCAGGCAACCCGCGATAATGTTCATGATTTGCAGGGGATTTTTGAATTCATCCCTTCAGCAAATTTTCGTACAAACTCATCATCTAAAGACAGAGCAACTTTTGTAAGGGGTATTGGTACAATTGCTACCTCTCCCGGGGTTGAACCCTCTGTATCCACCGTGCTTGACGGTGTTGTACTGGCGCGCCCGGGGCAGGCTACTGCCGATATTCTTGACCTCGACCATGTTGAGGTTTTACGCGGCCCCCAGGGCACCCTTTTTGGCAAAAATGCTTCAGCAGGCGCAATAAATATTGTAACCCGCAAACCCACTTCTGACTTTCACGCATTTGCAGAATCATCTTATTTTTCAGGCAACGAATATCGCCTGACCGGCGGCGTATCCGGCACATTAATACCTTCAAAACTGATTGCAAACGCTTCAGTTCTCGTCGGCGGTTTTGATGGCAATGTTAAAAACATAGCCAATAATACCACCGTTAATGGTTATGAGCACCGTGGTGCCCGCACAAAACTGCTGTGGACACCTGATGACGCCACTCAGGTTTTGTTTAACCTTGACTATATGTACCAAAATGACCTGGTACCAACCGGTGTTTACACCTCAACTAATCAGGTGGCTTATCCAACCAATACAATAACACGCAATCCAGCTCTGGCTGCCGCACTGGCAAGTGAGGGTGTCACACCATCCAAAAATAATACTTCGGTCAGTAATAATACACAAAGCCGTTCAGTTGATCATACCGGCGGTTTTTCAACAACCATCGACCGTGATCTGGGGCGGGGATATAAGCTGACATCGATCTCAGCTTATCGTCGCTGGCAGAACATTCAGGACCAGGATTATGATGGCCTGGCGGGAGTACATGCCACTTTGCCTGAGGTGCGTGACAACGGAAAACTCAACTTCTGGCAGGCATCAGAAGAACTGCGCATTGCATCACCACGTGGTCACTTTTTTGATTATGTTGCCGGTTTTTATTATCTGCACGGCGTTGACCGCGAAGTTTATAGCCGTGATTTGTCTGAAAACGGACACCACACAGCTTACGGTCAGTCACATTATGGCATTACCAATAACAACTACGCATTGTTTGCAGAAGGTAATCTGAATTTTACAAAAAAATTCCGCGCTATTCTTGGCCTGCGATTGCTGCGCGATGATTTGTCTTACTATATGCGGCGCGTTTCCAGCTCTCCCGTAGCAGTTACAGGTATTCGCCCATCCTATGCGTCATCCGGCGGATCTTCTCATAACGGCTATGGTGACCGTATCGGCCTGCAATATGATATCCAGTCTAATATCCACGCTTATTTTACCTACTCACATGGGTATAAGGGGCCAGCTTATAATGCATTTTTCAATATGCAGGCAACAGATGCAAAGGTCCTGAAACCTGAGCAGAATGACAGCTTTGAACTAGGGCTGAAATCACAGTTTCTCCACCGGCGCATTACAGCTAACTTTGCAGCTTTCATTGAAAATTTCTCCAATTATCAGGCTAATTTTCTTGATAATGTTGCTGGTGGCACTGTGTACCGCATGATTAATGCCGGTTCGGTTTCATCAAAAGGGGTTGAAGGCGATATTACAGTACGGGCAACACAAAAACTGACACTGGGCGGCAATTTTGCTTATACCTACGCTGTGGTTGATAAATTTAACTGCCCGGCAGGTTCGCCGGCATCGTGCAACGTAAATGGTCAGCCCTTACCCTTCGCTCCTCGCTGGAAATTTGTTCTTAACGCTAATTATACACAACCACTGACTGAGCGATTTAACCTCTCGTTTAACAGCGATTACACATGGCAAAGCCGCACTCAGTATGCTCTGACCGAAACACCAGACACTGTGCAAAAAGCATATGGGATCTGGAATATGAGCACCACAATTGAGGATAAAAAGCTCAGACTTCAACTCTCACTTATCATGCGTAATGCCCTGAACACGCACTACAATTCTTACATGGCGTATGGCGCTCTTGGTGGTGTGGTCAGCTCTATTCCACGTGATTACGGTCGTTATGGTGGCTTTGTACTGCATAAGGACTTTTAGACAATGTCAGCAGCTCCTTCACAGCGCCCTTTTTCCAGTTTGTTCATAACAACGCTGCTGTGCCTGATTATCGGCGTGGCTGCTGCTGACCGGCAGATTATTGCCCTTATCAAACCGGTTCTTGATCAGACATTTGGCTGGTCAGCACGTGATTACGCTGCCATTTCAACATGGACACAGGTTGCAGCCGCTTTCAGTCTGCTGGCCGCAGGGTGGCTGGTTGACTGGTTTGGTCCCAGGCGCACACTTGGTGCGGCATTAACCGGGTGGAGCCTGCTGACAGCCCTGCATGCCGTAGCGCTTTCGGTGCTTGATTTTATTTTAATACGTGCAGGTCTCGGTGCATTTGAAGGAGCCGGCACCCCAAGCATGATGAAATTTATAGCCTCTACGTTTCCCCGCTCTGAACGCGGCAGAGTAATCGGCACCTTAAACGCTGCGCCTAATTTTGCAGCTGTTATAACACCGGTTCTTGTTGCTTTCTTACTGCCATGGGCTGGCTGGCGCGCACTTGTGGTCGGGCTTGGTATCATTGGTCTTGGGCTTGCCGTATGCTGGTTGCTACGCGGGCCATCTGTGATGCTTCAGTCTCACACCGAAAGCCGGCCTTTAAAAAAAGAGCATTTATCAGCTCCGCCTGTGCGTCGGGTTATTATCGCCTTTTCAGTATGCAAAGTTTTATCTGATGCAACCTGGTGGCTGCTCCTCTTCTGGCTACCTGATATTTTTCACACTCATTTTGGCCTGAGCCTGCGCGCTATGGGCAGCGCATCAGGAACGGTATATGTCGGAGCCGGAACCGGAGCATTTATAGGTGGCGTTCTGCCTGGAATATTAAGACCTTATACAGGCTCAGCAGAAAAAGCCCGACGTATCGTAATGGGCACTGCAGCACTATGTGTTATACCAATGATGTTTGTATTTTTCACAAGCTCTCTGCCTCTCGGACTGATTTTGCTGACAACGGCGCTCATGGCACATCAGGTATTTTCGAGCAATTTGTTCGGTCTTGTGACTGACTGGCTACCAGCTGGCCTGGTAGGTCGTGTCATTGGCATTGGTGCTTTTTGTGGCAACCTTGGAGGCGCCACTATTTTGTGGCTTAGTGGATTTGTGCCCATGCCTTATCTGCTGGGCAGTTGCAGCCTGGCTTACGTGGCCGCCTGGTGTGTACTGCTGGTCAGAGTAGGGCCAGGCTGGCTTGAACGTACATTCACCTCCTCTCAGAGAGCCCACTACGCTGTTGCGTAAATTTTTTATTATTCACCGGAATAAGGACTGAAAGAAATTATGAACTGGCTTGCTTCGCCTGCGCGTTATGACAATGCAACATTTCAGCGATGTGGTCGCTCAGGGCTTGATCTGCCGCGTATTTCTCTGGGGTTATGGCATAATTTTGGTGATACGGATGCATTCGCCACAGGCCGGGCTACTGTCAGACGTGCCTTTGACAGAGGGATCACTCATTTTGATCTCGCCAATAACTACGGCACACCATATGGTTCGGCTGAAGAAAATTTCGGGCGGATTCTGCATAAAGATCTGTCCCCTCACAGAGATGAGCTGATCATCACCACAAAAGCCGGATGGGATATGTGGCCAGGCCCGTATGGCAATGGCGGCTCACGCAAGTATCTTTTATCATCACTTGATCAGAGCCTGAAGCGGATGGGCCTTGATTATGTTGATATTTTTTACTCACACCGTCATACACCCGATGTACCACTTGCAGAAACCATGGGTGCACTCATTCATGCTTACAAACAGGGGAAAGCCTTATATGTCGGCATTTCATCTTATGATGCCCCTTCAACCCGCGAAGCAGAGACTATTCTGCGTGAAGCCGGCGTTCCCCTCCTGGTGCATCAGCCGGCTTACTCCCTCCTTAATCGTACAATTGAAACCGATCTGCTCCCCACCCTTGATGAGCTGGGTACAGGATGCGTTATTTTCTCACCGCTTGCTCAGGGGTTACTAACCCGTAAATATCTTGAAGGTATCCCGACTGATTCACGTGCAGCGCGCAGCCGCTTTCTCGATCAGGCAGCGATTACCCCCCGGCTCATTGAGACCGTACGAGGGCTGGATGCCATTGCACAAAACCGTGGGCAAAGTCTGGCACAAATGGCTGTCGCCTGGACGCTGCGTGATGCACGTGTGACATCAGCTATTGTCGGAGCACGCAATACACAGCAGCTGGATGAGACACTTGAAGCTTTAAATAACCTGACATTTGAAACAAATGAGCTTGCCAGAATAGATGCACTGACTGCACATGCAGAGATCTGAAAACTATGCTCTGCGAACGCGGGGTAAGTGTTGATCACTCCACGATTTACCGCTGGGTTCAGTGCTACGCACCCGCGATGGAAAAGCGCCTGCACTGGTAATGGAAACGCCCGGGCCTTTCGCGCAGCTGGCGTGTGGACGAGATTTACATCACAGTTAAAGAGAAATAGCGTATCTGTATCGGGCGGTTGATAAGAGTGGTAATATGATCAATTTTTACCTGTCGCCGCCCCGAAACGCAAAGGCTGCCAGACGTTTTTCAGATAAGACAGTGAGTGATCTTAAGAAGCGAGAAAAGCCTGAAAACCGCTTATGCGACGATCAAAGGCTTTGAGGTGATACGTGCTCTGAAAAAAAAGACAGGCCAGTGACTTCAAAGGCGCAGATGTGCTTCTGGCCGATCTGCCCAGTGAGACAAAAGAGGGTATCGGGGACAAAGGCTATGACAGCAATATAATCAGACACTCTCTCACAGAGCGTAATATCCCGGCCTGTATTCCCCCGAAAAAGAACCGGAAATCAAAGCCACCTTACGACTGGCTTCTGTATAAAAAACGCCATCTGATCGAAAATATGTTCGCAAAGCTTAAAGACTGGCGACGCGTGGCGACAAGATACGATCGCTATGCTCATACTTTTATGTCCGCAATTCATATCGCCGCAACCGTCATCTTCTATTTTAAAAAATATGTCCTGAGCCTAGCCTGTAAAGCACGATAAGCCGGTTCATCCCCGCGTGTGCGGGGAACACGCATACACCTCGCAGGCTTGCTCAAAAAATTTCAAACGATGCGGCAGCAGAACATTTTCACCACACCAGATAATCATACGTGTCATCAGGTTCAGAAGCCATGCGCCGGCCTCCTTATCGATCGAATACTGCCTGGCGTATTGAATAGCCAGATTAACACTTGTAAAAATATGAAAGCGGCGCAGGCTGCGTTCTCGGGTAATTTTACCTGGCCGGTTAATACGATAGTGATAGCCTGTTTCATTAATCAGACCAATACGGCGGGCAGCAGCTATTTCATGGGCATGTGCTGGAAGATCTTCAAAAATCAGATCTCGTTTAAAGTTAATACCTTCAGCAAGCATAAACTCACGCCTCATGACCCGCGTATTTGCATTAGGCTCCAGGCGAAGAAGAAGAGGGGTGTTTTTAGACATGTTGTTTTTGCCGGAGCATTTTGCAGCAAATCATTCCATAGCCATTCGTCGTAAAAACAACTTACATGGCAATTGCTATCATTAAACTCGACACTTCGGCATATCACCAGATCACACTGCTCCTGCACAGCATAACGCGCCATACGTGTGTAAAGAGCTGGCGTAACGGTGTCATCACTATCCAAAAATGCAATATAATCACCCCGGGCATTGGTTAGTCCGGACATTCTGGCTTACGAAAGCCCTGCATTCACCTGATCAACCACTGTTGCGGGACTGTAAGTTTTTTTTGCCCAATCAAGTATCAACTTTAAACTATTATCTGCTCCGATGAGTTATTTTACAGGAAAGTTTTTGCAGAAATGATAGACTGTAAGTTTGATGTGCTCTCTGAGTATATAATATTCGGGCATATAAATATCGTCATTGAACTTTCATTCGTTGAAGCTGTAAGTTTATCGTAACTCCTGTGGCTACAAGTTAACCAGACCAATAAGGACACAACTATGCACAGTAGCGACAAAACCTTCCTGAATGACAATATGAGAGAACAAATTCGCCGGGAGATCATTGATGACCTCGATGAAGAATTTGAATTATCACTGGAAGAAGACATAGCTGGTGGCCAGCTGGATGAAGCTTCACGTGCCTTCAGACGTACCTACTTTCACGAACTGGTACGCCTGCAGGGGGAACTGGTTAAACTACAGGACTGGGTCAAGAACACAGGACACAAGGTCGTTGTCATTTTTGAAGGACGGGATGCGGCCGGCAAAGGGGGGGTAATAAAACGTATAACACAACGTTTAAATCCCCGTGTTTGTCGTGTTGCAGCCTTACCAGCCCCTAATGATCGTGAGCGAACACAATGGTATTTTCAGCGTTATGTGTCACATCTTCCGGCAGCAGGAGAAATCGTATTATTTGACAGGAGCTGGTACAATCGCGCTGGTGTTGAGCGTGTTATGAATTTTTGTAGCGATGATGAATACGAAGAATTTTTTCGTGCCGTACCTGAATTTGAACGAATGCTGGTGCGCAGCGGTATACAAATTATAAAATACTGGTTTTCTATCACTGATTATGAGCAGGAAAGCCGTTTCCGCGCCCGCATTGAAGACCCCCTTAAACAGTGGAAACTTTCTCCCATGGATCTTGAAAGCCGCCGCCGCTGGGAGGACTATACCCTTGCTAAAGAGATTATGCTGAAACGATCGAACATACCAGAAGCACCATGGTGGGTTGTACAGGCTGTTGACAAAAAACGGGCACGCCTGAACTGCATCTCTCACTTACTGGCACAGGTACCATATGAGGCAGCGCAACACCCTGATATTGTATTACCAGAACGCATTTTTCATCCTGATTATGAACGCAAGCCTGTTCCCGAAACTATGCTTGTACCAGAGCTGTATTAAAATATTTATATCAAAAAGAAAAATAGTTTAGCCAGGCGAGCCATATGATATGGCTCGCTTTTTTACGTTTCAGGCCATGATATAAAACAAACAGGCAGACACAACTATCGTAACAGGTAACGTCGTAAGCCAGGCGAGTGCAATTTTACTCAGGGTTCGCGCATTAATACCACTTCCTGCTGCAACCATTGTTCCCGCAACGCCAGAAGTAATGATATGTGTAGTGGAAACGGGAAGTCCTGTATAACCAGCTGTGGCAATTAACCCTGCGCCAACCAGCTCAGAAGCCGCTCCCTGTGCGGGTGTCAGATGTTGCTTTCCAATCCCCTCCCCCAGGGTTTTAACAATACGACGATAGCCCACCATTGTACCTATACCCAGGCACAGTGCGCTAAGAATACGTACCCACATCGGTGCATACTCTACACTGGGGCGTAAACGACTGGCTAATTTTTTAGCCTGTATCCGTTCAGCACCTGACGCCGCGGGGTTTGCGCTGACATCCTGAACGCCTGAAAGGATCTGATACACATCTCCCCTCACTACTGATGCTGTAACAGGAACGGATGGATTACTCAGACGTTCAACTGATTCAAGCGCATCCTGACGAAAATTAAAGCGATCATACTGAGCAATAAGCGGGCGAGCCTCAATAGCAATGCCAGCCAGCTCAGAACGATTGATAGGATGGCCAGGATTCATAGCAAATGATGCCGGCAACAAACCTATAATTGTCAGCATAATCAAACCGATACTTTTCTGACCATCATTGCTGCCATGTGAAAAACTAACTGAAGTACAAGTTAAAATTAAAAGACAACGCACAACCGGATGCGGTTTATCATCCTGATCAGGCGGAGTGAATAATGCTGGAAGTTTTACAGAGGCACGGATGAGGAGATACAGAATTCCTGCGAGAATAAACCCTAAAACAGGCGAAACAGCCAGGGCACGCAGTACTTTCCAGATCTGGCTCCAGTCAACCGAATGTCCCAGATCACGGGCATGCAAAAACGAATCACCAATAGCTACACCGATCAAAGCACCGATTGTGCAATGAGATGAAGAGTTGGGAATACCCAGCCACCAGGTCAGCAGGTTCCATGCCAGCGCAGTACCAAACAATGCTGCAAGCATTGGTACTGCCGGATTACCATTAGGCGGGGTCAGCACATCGGGCGGAAGCAGTTCTACAAGGGCGTAAGCAACAGAAATGCCACCCAGCAGCACACCGACCAGATTCATTAACCCAGACCAAATAACAGCAGTACGCGGTTTTAGAGATCGTGTGTAAATAACAGTCGCAACTGCGTTAGCTGTATCATGAAATCCATTAGCAAATTCAAAGACACAAACAAGGACAAAACAAATTATCAGGGCAACAACAGATGCCGTTGATGATGGAGCTAATTGCAACATGAGCACTCCGGATTCAGAAAAATGATTTCCTGTCTATATCCGTCATTAATCATATTATTAACAGATCATGATTTATAATTTCTTAATATATTCATAAAATTCTTATGAAAAATTTTTACATGATAATTATACAATGCGGGCAGATTAAAATTTTAATCTGCCCGTTAAATTTATTAAAAATTTATATCGTTTTTAATCAGTTATATTCTACACCTGGTTAAGGTCCGGAGCTTTACTGATATACGGAAGTGTATCAGAACCTGAATTTTCTGAAGAAGAAGATGTATCATCTTTCTTTTCTGATTCTTCATGATTTTCAACGCTCATAACCATACTTGTTAAACCTACACCCGAACTCAAAACCCCCAGCGCAAGTGTCAGCGGCTTAAGAGATTTGTCAAGGCGGTCACCATAGTCTTTAATGCTTTCTCCTGGCTGTTTTTTTAAAATATTTATTATTTTATCTTCATTTTTTGTTTTAAACCCTTTAAAATCACCAGGTTTTACAGCAGAAGATTCGGTTGTAGCATCCGATACCAGACCTTCATCACGCCCTGCAAGCTCTTGCTGATTTTTCACTGAACCAGAAGCAGATTGTTCCGTATTTTCATTCGACGCTGAATTTCCGTTAGATGGTGTCAAATGATCAGAAAATTCTTCACTATTTGTATTATTTACAGAAGAATCCGTAATTTCATCATCAGCATCTCTATTTTCGCTGGCTATCTCGGAAACACCTGTTTCCCTAGAAAAAATATGTCCCATTTATTTATACCCCTCTACTGCCATTACCGTGCGCATCAATACTTTAGAACCATAAGGCATCCAGAATAATCCCTGGCTTTGCTCATCTTTTTTAAAAGGCAAAGCTGTCCTTATCCTGATTTCAAAATGTCGAATTTTCTAAAACTATGAACATATCAGAAATAAAAACCCGACATATACCTTTGTTAAAAACCTAAACTAAAATACAACACGCCGGTAAATAACATGATGTTTTTAAAATTATAAATGATTAACAACAGTAATTAATCTGGTTTCTGGCAAAGTATCAGATGTAGAAACAGTACTCTCTGGCCGGTGATTCACGACTGTAATAACTCTTATATCTGACGTGGTATGTAATGCAGATGTTTCAGAATTTTCTGATGGTTTAGAATTCTGCATCACAGTAATCGTTTTTATATGTGGATTATTTTTAGCGCCGTCAGAACCAGTCAGCTCATTTAAAAGCTCTGTAAACACAGCTTCCAGTTTAGAATCTGAGAGATTTTCAGTGTTACCTGAAGAAGGCTGTGATAACGCACTACCCTGCGCTGAAGATGTATCAAGAGCTACCATTTTTCATCACCTTTATTTAAAAACCACTGAATTTATTATTAAATTCAGATGATACTGGAGTAGTCAGGTGGATAATCAATAAAATGATTAGGCATCCCGCGTAAATTTGTAAGACTTATGCTGATACTTGCTGTCTCACCTGTTACGTGATGCCACCAGCCTGCCGGAATATAAAGCATGTCGCCCGGCTCAACAGTAATATCGATTGCCGCAGCATTTCTGAACTCTGCATGTTGCTCAGGGATGTTCTGCGTCGGATCTACCGGGCTGAAAATCCACCTGTCATTACACATATAAGGGACCTGAGTTGCCGGGTAGAGACGAAATCTTTTACGACCGTAAATCTGACAAAACAGAATATGATTCAGGTCCTGATGCATCCCCGTTACGATGCCTTCAGGCCCCATCCATAAAAACACAGATTTCGCTAAATATTCACTATTAAGGTATGAATCCCCTATATTACCAATCTGCTCTCGCAATGCTGCGAATGGCGACTGATCGAGAAAAAAGTTATTAGCCGTCAGATAAAGGTCATTCCCCCTGCCATGAAGCATAGCAGAAATGAGCTCTTCAAAAGGAATGAAACGCTTAAGCTTCTCACCTTTCTCTTCATATGCACTTTCACCTGTTCGGCCTGCCTGCACCTGTATTTTTGTACCAGCCCCGACAAGCTCAAGTAACGACTGAGGTGTCCAGTGGCGGGCTGCCCAGTGGTCAAAGCTTCCGCTAAACAAACCGGCACGGTTTATCGACAAAAAATTCTGAATAAATGTTTTATAGGCAGGCAGAGTTTCTTTTTTAAGGCGAAAATAATCGCTGTTCATACGATGATAAAAGTCAAGCGTTTTCAGCAATGATTCACGCTTTCTGGCCACTACCATACAACGCCGCGCTGCATATGTGTACGGACTGTTTTCTGCCTGTGCTATCTCACGATCAGCAAGCTCACCAGGTGTATTACCATTGATAAGAATTGTTCTTATCTGCCCGGCCGTATAGCCCTTTGCCAGGCTTTCGGCGATCCAGACCTGAACAGAGCGGGAAAGAACCTGTGTTTGTACTCTCTGCTCTGGTCGTGATGAATGTTTTTCGGCAGACGTCAGATTCATTCCACTCACCTGTTAACACACCATAAATCGCTGCCACGGTTTCACCGCAACGGCTTGGCTATGTCACAGAAAGCTGACCCGGACCTGACGTGTAACATAATCTTAAAAAATCTATATTAAGAAAATACTTTTAATATTGGTATTATAAAATCCGCCTGATTTTCTCAGCGCTCTGTTATGTGTCATAATAAAGGTTTCTACATGCCGCTGTCCTCTTTGCCACTCACAGCTTTATCCAGAGTGGTCATTGCAATTTTTGCGGCAACGCTCCTTGCCGGGTGCGTCACAAATAATTCACACAACCTTTCAGATGCAGCCCGACAACAAAAGGCTGCTCATAACCCAGACGCTATGATGAGAATAGGCACCAGTGCTGAAACCCGTGGTGACTGGGCTGCGGCTGCCGTATTTTACGGCCACGCGATGCAACTACGCCCTGATAATGCTGACTATGTCATAGCTTATGCCAATGCTCTTATGCATAATGGTCATGCAGAAGAAGCAATCAATGCTATTCATAAAGCTGAAAACTATTCATCTGATCATAACAAAATACAGCTTACACTTTTCCTTGCCCGCCTGCTCAATACAGCGCGCCGCTCTCAGGAAGCCATTGCAGCTCTACACCCTCTGATAGAACAACACCCTGACTCAGCACCTCTTCGTGTTGCACTCGGCGTCGCCTATGAACTGTCAGGAGATTCACCAGGAGCACAGCAGGCCTACCTTACGGCTTTAAAAATTGACCCGCATAATATTGCAGCACGTAATAATCTCGCTCTCTCTGAAGCGCTGGACGGACAGAACGAAACAGCCCGTAAAGCACTTCTGGCCTTGCGCACGGAAGCTGTAGAAACAGGAGCCCCCGCCAGCTCACTCGCCACCATTGATGGAAACCTCGCTATTGTTTATGCGCTTGAAGGTAACCTCACTGATGCGCGCCAGGCCGCACAGGGTGCTGCCCTTAACAGCGAAGAGACGCGACAAAATATGCGTTTTTATTCGTTTCTCCACGCATCTCAGGGAACAGAGTCTGCATCATCATCTGTGTTATCAGACTGACCTGCTGTTCTGGCCGCAAGCGGTGTTGTTGTCGTGGTCTCAGCCGGCGTCGTCTGGCTTGCAGGTGTCAGACTGCTATCACTCCCGCCGGCTGAACCAGAAGCACCAGAAACTGAACCTGAACCTGTCTGCGATACAGGCTGCTGCTGGTTATTTTTATCCGCCCCCTGCTCCCACAATTCAACAACCCGGCCAAATCTTGCCCCGTTAGCAGGTTGCAGATGCGCCGGCTGAACCAGATCTCCCGGATTATCAATTTCTTCAGCCAGTGCACTGGCCTGCACACATGATCCGGTAGCAGACAAGCTGTTCGAGACATCTCCTGTCCAGCTTTTATGAACAGCCAGGCGGCAGTCAGGCTGCGCGACGAGGTAACGTCTCATCACCAGCATATCTGCCGGTGAATCCACATAATAAATCCGGGCAGCATTAACACCTGCATGGGTTAACATATGCCTTATTGTTTCAGCCTGCTGTTTATTAACGCTGCTAAGTGTCACATGCAGTTTTTGCGGGTCATTTATTTTTGCCAGTGCCTGCGCCACGGCCTGATAAGCCCCCTCCTCTGACAGCGATATGCTGATATCATTCTCTCCCACGAGTAATGGCGGCGGTTTGTTACCCTGACGTGCCCAGTGCATATCACAACCAGCGACAAAAAATGGAAGCAGAGTCAGTAAGATGTATTTTTTCATTGATACAGAAACCCTCCCGCACCCTGCAGATGCGGTGCACACAGGGCATCAATATCACCATGCGTGGCACTGGCAGTACGATGCAGTAAAAGCGCCTCAAAAGCTGAAGCTGGCCTGATATAATCAGTCGGCAACACAGGTACATGATCAGATGGATGCACAATATAAGCTGTTACAACAATCAGCAGCTCACTTTCATTGCGTTGAAAAGACGTAGAACGGAACAACGCTCCCAACACAGGAATATCACCCAGCCCGGGCACTTTCGAAATTGTATTACTCGCATCATTAGAGATCAGACCACCAATGGCAAAACTCTCACCGGAGGCAAGCTGTATAGTGGTATCGGCCCTGTTTGTACGAATTGCCGGCACGATATTCCCGCTCCCGCCGGAGAGGGAATACGCTCCATCAACAGCCTCCATCGACACCGTGCTGACTTCAGGTGCTACGTGCATGCTTATAGTACCGTCAGACAAAACCGTCGGTGTAAAGTTTACACTTACTCCATAATTTTTATATGTAATGCCAACCGAACCAAGCCCCTGAGGCACCGGAACAGGGAACTGCCCGCCGGACAAAAATTTTGCGGTTTCGCCCGACATTGTTGTCAGATTAGGCTCCGCCAGCATTGTTGCCAGACCTTCCGTCGCCATAGCGTCGAGGGTACCAGTTACTGATGAGCTCCCGTTAGTATAACTGCCTGATAGTGTATTTGTTGCACTTGATACAGTTTTAATGGCACTGGGCAATTCGCTCAGACCACCGGTAGCCGCTCCGATAGCAAAAGACCCCACACCGTTAAAAACGGTTGTCCAGTTAAACCCAAGGTCCTGCGATACCTTACGCTGTACTTCGGCTACTCTGACCTGCAGGTTAACCTGCACAGCCTGGCTTATGGTCAGCCGGTTTATAATCTGCTCTCCCGGGCCCGCATACTGACGCGCAAGTGCGGTCAGATGCGCTGCTGCCCGTGCATCTGGCACCCGACCGGACAGAACAACACCCTGAGGTGAATTTTCTACCTGAATATTCTGCCCACCTTCAGCCTGAATAGCCTGATGCATTGCATCCATATTAAAAGTGACTGTTACGTCACCCGAAATCATTTTCCGGCCACTCTGATCAAGCACAATAAAGGTGGTATGACCGGGCTTTTTACCAAAAATAAAGAGGTTGTTATTATCGGTATACTGTACGTCCATAATTGCCGGATCAGCAATCATAACATTTGCCACCTGCCCGGACAGAGAGATGAGCTGCCCGCCGCCGACTGTCAGTGTCATATTATGAATGCCCTGAACCTGCCGGGCACTGAGAGAAGAACTAAGTGCCAGCATAGTCGCTGAAGCAGTGCATAAAAGCCTGACAGGCCTGATTGCCATGCGAATATGCCAGATTTTTTTTAAAAACATTTTATTGCTAACCACACTCTGCAGCCAGCCGGTAACCAACGCCCCGCACGACTTCAATTTTCACATGCGAGCCAGCTTTAGCCAGCTGCCTGCGGATACGGCTGACACGTACTTCTAAAGAATTGGGGCAATATTCTGCCAGTGCACCATATACATCGTGTTCAAGCCCGGCACGTGGCACCACACGCCCCCGACGACGCATAAGAGCTTCAAGAATAAACGTTTCGCGTTTCTGAAGCTGCAAAGCCAGGCCACCCACTGACACTTCACGCGTGAACGGACAAAGCGTGACATCACTAAATTTATGATAATCATTGGTCTGCACACGAGAGCGACGTAAAACGGCACGAATACGGGCAATAACCTCTCGTGGTGTAACTTCGCGCGTTACGCTGTCATCCGCTCCTGACTCAAGAGCAATAATTCGCTCTTCAGGTGTGTCTGTAATCAGCAGAAGAAAAGTGTCCTCAGCAGCACCCCTGATAGTTTTCCTGTCTCGCCACCACGTTTTATAATCACCATCATACACGCGGGGGTCAAAAATAACGGCATCATAATGCCCCTGTGTCAGGGCATAGCTGGCATCTTCAAACATAATAAAAATATCTGTACCAAAACCAGCATGATGTAAGTGCTTTGCCAGACTGTTTGCAAAGCTCTGATCGGGTGACATGATCATCAGTCTCATGATCTTCTCCTGCCTCGTCCTTTTACCCGGGCTATTTTCCTGCAATAGCCTTGTCATTTCCAAAAAAGCCCATCCCGACAGAACCAACAGGATGAACCGGAAATTCTTCAGCCAGATCCTGATAAGAAAGTACGGCGTTATCGAAGCCGTTACGCATCAGAAACCCTCTGACAAACCGACGTGTATCCACTGAACACACCACAACTGGTTTTGTAATTTCAGTGTCTTCACCCATGTTACCCTGGGCTGCATTAAGGCAGTCACGCACTGCATCAAGCAGGTTTTGTGAGGCATCTGCCTCCAGCGCAAGAAATGCTCCTGAAGGTGCCTCACGAACAGATTTACGAATGATTTCATCTGCTTCATGCGTCATGACAACAGCAGCAATAGCCTTTTGTGCAGAGGCATAACGATGACATATCTGACGCGATAAAGCCTGGCGTACATGCTCTGTCAGTAACGGCGCTTTGCTCTCTTTCTCGCCCCACATCACAAGTGTTTCAAGTATCAGACGCATATTGCGTAATGAAACATCTTCTTCCACAAGGCGGCGCAATATTTCTGCAAGACGCTGCACCGGCACAATTTTCAGAACCTCACGCGTCAGGTCTCCATACTCTTTTTCCACGCGCTGAATAATATGTCTGGTTTCCTGTAAGCCGACGAAACGGCCAGCATGCCGGCGCATGGCCGCACGGAAGCGAAAAACTATAACCCCGACATAATCATAAAACCCGATACCTGCTGCTCTGAGACGTCCTTCTTCCGCCATAGCAACCCATACTGAAGGCCCGGACGTTAAAAGAGGCTTTCCCTCCACCCCTTCAATTCCGGCGAGATCAAGATGCACAGGGTCATCATACAGCACGAATGCATTGCGATACATTTCATGCTCTTCAATCGGGACATCTTCGAGATCAATTGAAAACCGTAAATCATCCGTATGACCAGCAGTGCGCACGCATGGAGCAGGACAACTGAAACCAAACTCTTTTTCAATGTCAGAACCAGCACGGGCCAGAAAGCGCTCAAGACGAGAGCGATCACACACAGCGGCCATCCCCGGGGTCAGGGTAATAGCCAGCAATGACGTAAACTGCTCACCGGGCTTTAATTGCCCTTCAGGAACGGATATTTCAGGAAAAATTCCATCAGCAAGCTCAGATTCATCTACAGATTTTCGTCGTGTCAGCTTATCAAAAATAGCTTTCCAGTCAGGACGACTGCCGCAAAAGAAGAGTAATGCCAGAACAAAAAATACAGATTTAGGAAAACCAGGGATGAGCCCCATTGCCAGCAATATACATGATGCGACGCGCAGCGCGCCTTTATGCGATGTCAGCTGGCCTGCCATATCACGCCCGAGGTCAAGACCATGCCCCCCGACACGGGTCACAACAATTGCCGCAGTAATTGACAACAGCAAGGCCGGAATCTGAGAAATAAGCGCGTCACCAACAGTCAGCAGTGTATATGTGTGCATGGCTTCACTGGCAGACAGGCCACGCTGTGCAATACCAATGCTAATACCCCCCACAAGGTTCACAATAATAATAATTAACCCTGCAATAGCATCGCCTTTTACAAATTTTAGCGCACCATCCATTGCACCATGTAACGCGCTTTCACTCGATAATTCGGCTCGCCTTCGCCTTGCCTCAATAGCATCGATGTCACCAGAGCGCAGATCGCTGTCAATGCTCATCTGTTTACCTGGCATGGCATCAAGCGTAAAACGTGCACCAACCTCGGCTACACGTTCAGTACCTTTTGTAACAACGATAAACTGAACAGTCGTTACAATTGCAAAAATGACCAGACCAACAACAATATTCCCCCCGATAACAAACTCGCCAAAAGTTTCGACAATCGTACCGGCATCAGCAGTCGTGAGAATAAGGCGGGTCACCGTGACCTCAAGAGCCAGGCGAAAAACTGTAGAGATCAGGATAATACCAGGCAAGGCCGTCAGATCGAGGGGGGAGCGCAGATATACTGCAACCATCAGCAGCAGAACAGATAAGCTCAAATTGCAGCCAATAAGTATATCGGCCAGAGCCGCTGGCAATGGCATGATCAGCATGCCGATAGTCAGCATAAGAACCAGAACAAGAGCCAGATCCTGACGCTGGCTCATAACACGGAAAAAAGGTGTCAGAGCCTTCATCAGCGCAGAGCCCGCGTATAACAGGCAAAAGCCGCACGGGCCTCCTCCAGGCGCCCAAGCTGATGCAACGCACGTGCCCGCAACAGAGTATGAGCATTATCAGAAACGGGCCTGATCTCTTCAAGACGGTCCAGAACGGCGAGAGCCAGCTCGCCCCGTCTGATCATTGTATAAACATGCGCCAGCATACGCAGGCTTTCGCAATCGTCAGGCTGCTGAGAAATTACCAGCAGCAGCATTGGCAAAGCCCGCCAGTTACGACCACAGCAAATATACAGATAAGCCAGAGAGACCAGAAGATCGCGCTGATCGCGCTCCATCACATTATCCGCCAATTATATTGCTGGAAGCATGAAGTAACCTGTCGAGACTGGCGATTTCATGACGTAATGTATCAAGACCGCCAGGCACAACCGGTGCCGTATTCGCATGCGAAGATATCCGTGCTTCCAGACGCCGCAAAAGAAGCCGCCTCTGCGCAGGCATCAGCACCGCGGGGTTACAAATATGCGGCATAATATGCGTAAAAACAGCGTTAATAACACTCGGCGGGTCTATGCTGTCGGTTATTTCATCCTCAGCAAAAAGCGCTTCCTGAACTGACGCAACCTCTGTTTTCAGTAAAGGATCATCACTTTGCACAGATACATCCTGCAAAGCACGATCGAGCCTGACAGAGCCTCCGCCATCAATCCTTTGAAACACATAGACCTCATATCGCTATCGCACCTCAGACTCGCAGATCAGTAACGAACGTTAATGATTTGCGAACCTTTACTCATAACTATGCGATGAGATCTGATTTCTAAAAGAGACAATCCTGTTACAATTTCTGATCCGGCTTTATAACGCTGGGCATGCACAACGATATTGGGGTTCTTCCCGGTCCATACCGCCTGCACAGGCAGGTCGGGTGGCGGACTGTCTGACCCGACAGTAACCTTAGAAATCCAGACATACTGCGTGCCAAAAGCAGAATCGAACCATTTTTCTATTGTATGAAATTTTGCCATATCCTGCGCCGGCAGAGTGCCCTCAACAGTCACAACACCTGACTCAGCACTGACTTTAAGAGCTGACAGGCGCTCGCGGGCAATGGCACTTACAACCTTTTGTCCCAGGGCCGCATCGCTTAACGTGGCCTCTCTGATCAAAGATCCGGTCCCGACATTATCAGCGCTCTGGCTGGCTGGTGGCACAAACGGCTTCTCTTTACCCATCGCGTCAGGGTGTAATGCTGCCTGACACAAAAGAATTCCCAGAACCACGGCAACCCCACCGGCAATTAACACAACCGGATTGAGCTTTTTTGTCGATCTGTTTTTTTCTGAAACCTCAGAAAACTGCGCAGACAGAGTAGAAACATCACCAACATTCTGCCTGGAGCACAGCGCAATTGTTACACCTGCAACCCTTAGACCCGCAGGTGCTCTGATCTCTCTTTTTTCATGCACCGCCAGCGGTGCATCATCAACAAAGACATCTGAACTGAGAGCTGTGACTGAAAAAATATCAGGCCCGATACGCTCTACAGACACATGCCGGGCAACAATGCCCTCATCAAGCAAGGCCATACCGGCTTCAGGGCCGGAGCCAATCACCACCGGGGCACCACTGGCAGAAATCATTTTTGCTTCAGCATGCAAGCCATTATGCACCTGTAACATAAAAGAATTTTCTGCGTTCATAACTTTACGGCAACCCCTCATCAGATGCAAAAATGGTCTGCCAGGCAGAAATATTCCCCCTTGCAGACCATTTTCTGCTTAGTGCAGATCAGTCTTTCGTGAAGGAAGACTTGGCATTGCTTTCCATTGTCTGAGCAAAGTCGTTAGCAAACGTCTGAGCGTTAGAAATTTCAGACATTTTTTCCTGCTCCTGCAGGTTTTGATCTTCCATAGCTTCAGATTCCTGCATAACCTGGCTCATTGTAGAATCTGTATTAGAAGAAATTGAACCGCTCATTCTAAACTCCATTGGACAATAAAAAAACTAAGTGAAAAATATCAGTGTGTTACTGATACCTCTTTGAACATCAGAGATTTTCTTACGAAGAAGATGAACCACCTGATTTCATTTCTGACATAAGCTGGGAGATCATAGCCGCCATTTCCTCTGCGACCCCTTCCATTTCCTGCGTGCTGCTATCGGAAGATGCTGAAGAGGCAGCTGAAGTGCTGGTGTCTGAACTTTCACCTATTGCGGCTTCAAGGTCTTTGACAGCGGAAGAGCTGTTAAACGAACCTGATTCAGCTTCACTCGCAAGGTTTTTAGCCGTTTGTGCGAGCTGTGTATTGCCTGCGTTTGAGGCTTCGGTTGCCAGTGCATTAAAGTTATTGACTTCATCCGCCCCTGACTGACCGGACTCAAGACCACTCGCAATAGAATTTACGTTGTTTGTTATTGCATCAACGCTTTTTCCCTGAATGGCCGCAGCGATGGCATTGCTGCTGCCGCCCTGCTCGTAAGTGCCATCAGAGAGGCTGTTAGCAATATTTGTCGCAACGGAAGAATCAATACCGTCGCTCTGATTGCTGGCTTCAGACGCAACAGCCCGTGCATATTCCTGCAGCGTGTTGCCGTTTGTGCCTGTTCCGTCGACCAGCTTTTTAAGCGTGGTCATATCCTGATCAAGATTACCTGTAACAGAAAGCCCGGTATCACCCACAGCTGTTGAATTAGCAGAATCCTGAGTTTCGGCCTGCTTTTCCATTAATTCAAGTAACTGAGAAAGAGCCTGCGCCATTTGCTGAGCAGTATCAGCGCTCAGGTCCTGGTCAGACGTCGTACTCCCGTCTGAATAACTACTTACGCCACTTGTCGCATCCATCGTCGTCACCATACTTTCCGACCCAGAGACTGAAACACCAGAGAGCAGGGCTAACCTGCTCTCAGGTCCGATCTTTACCCGGCAACGTTTTTAAAAAACGCTACGTGGATCGGCCATAAGCTGGAAGTAATTGACTATTCTGACCAGAACCTGACGCAGTTTTGAGATGAGTTGATTTTTGACAAAAACGGTGCGGTTTCATCAAACTGTCATTTATTACTGAGGCACCTGCTGCACTGCTCCACCACGAAAAATAGTCACTGTCTGACGAGCCGCCCTGGTTTTCAATAACTGAATGGTCTGATCAATACGCTCAAGCATACGCGGTGGCCCGAAGGCCGTAACAGCATCACCATTACTATCTTCATGAACAGAATAATGTGGTTCTAACATTTTTTTGGCATCAATAGCCCGTCTCAGCCGTGCATAGGGCACACCATCCAGTGAAAACGTATGACTGGACGCTGCTGAAGCAGGCGTGATGTATAATGTATTACCATCGTAATACCAGTCCAGGTGGTATTCGGCAGTCAGGGCATCAAGAAATGCCATCGGCGTTGCCGCTGTAAACCCTGAACGGACATTCCCTTCAACTGAGGGGTCGATAATAACCCTTAAGTCCACATCTCCGCAAAACTGAGTAATCGCCTCAGATAATGTCTGATGAAGCACAGTATACCGCCCCTGATCTGGTAACGGCATCACCTCTGCCCGGGCTGTTGTCTCAACAGTTATGACTGCTATCAGAGCCAAAAAACCAGAAAGAAACGATGGATTTTTCCACCCTTTACGCAGTGTCATCAGCCTCATCATACGCGACTTAAATTTCTGCTTCATCGCTGCACTATATACCTCAAAAAAAGTACACGACAATCATTAAGCCCTCTTTCAAGCACTATAATATCAGGTCAGGTTCAGGTCAGGTTTAGTTGTTAAAAAATCATTGTGTGCAGAAGAGAAATGCTGTCTCCGGAGCAATACGTATGACAGGACTTGCAGGATTAGATGCAACATCTCTTGCGTCACCAGCACTGAATCAGGTTTCAGATGATATATCTCAGGGAGGGGGCGCACATGGCGTCCAGCAGCTTGCTTTTACTGAAATAACACCTGAGCAGACATCATTCATTACCGGTTCTGTTACTCCGGCAGATACACTCCGCGAGCATTTTCTGAGCGGGCTGGGAAAAATAAACAGCTCTTTTACCCATCTTGATTCTCTGGCTCCTGAAATGTTGCCTGATGGTAAACAGCTTAGCCTTTCTTCATCGTCAAAATCCTCACCTTACGCTTCGGAAACACCTCTCTCATCTCTCACCTCTGCCACCGAAAAAGCACCGGGCGGAGATCATTCAAAGATCTTCGAAAAGGTCGAGCAGGAGGGAATTGCGATGTATAATGAGGCACTGAGCAGGCAGATGGCGTTTTCAAACGCTGAGTTTGAAACACATATTATTACTGTCTCTTCACAAAATATGACCTCTACCCTGAAGAGCCTGCTCACGCAGGGGGGCTGACATTATGCGCCGCTTTCAGGTCAGACTACCGGCCCTGCTTATTTTACTTTCACTCACAGGCTGTCAGACACAGCTGTACACCCATCTCTCAGAACGTGATGCCATGGAGATGACTGCCATTCTGCTCCATAACGGCATCTCTGCTGACCGGGTCATTGCAAAAGATGGCAGCTCAACCATTGAAGTGGCAGGCAGTCAGGTCGCAGATGCAGTCTCTGTTCTTCGGGCCAGTCATTATCCACGCAACGACTACGAAAGTATGGATAAAATCTTTCAGCAGCAGGGCATGATAAGCACCCCGACAGCTGAGCGCGCAAAACTATATTATGGCATCAGCCAGGAACTTGGACACACACTCAACGATATAGACGGCGTTATTGATGCCCGTGTGCATATAGCACCAGCCGTGAATGACCCTGTTACCGGTATAGATAAACCAGCGACAGCCTCAGTCGTTATACGCTATGATGCCGGCACTTCAATGACAGGGCTACTGCCCAAAATTAAGCTCATGGTCGCCAATGCAGTGCAGGACCTGGCCTATGACCGGGTTTCTGTGATCTTGCTGCCAGAAGCGTTGCCACACCTGCCTCAGGTTCAGATATCAAACCGAATGAGCCTGCCTGGTCTTCTGGGCTGGTTTTTTGCCTTGCTGTTTCCATGCGGTTATGGCGTGCATTACTGGTTACAGCGTCGCAAAAAACAAACATCTGACACAGGTTCCCAGCTCACCGTTTCACCACGTCAGACACCATGACAATGCCTGCGGCTCTGCCACCCACTGTGCAGATGATACAGAGTATGCACTCTTCTCATTTACAGCTGCGTCTGCCTGCGCTGCGCCGGGAAACTATTCTGCGCCTTCAGGCCTGCACCCGCCTGACTGGCAAACTGAGCGACCTCTTTCCTTCTGAGACGTTTCAACAGCCTCCCGCTGCACAGACAGCCTGCGAGGCACTGGCGTCGCAAACAAGTCATGTCATTATGCAGGCAGGTTATCGTATGAGCGCATTAACCTACTGGCGTGAACTTGCAAAACATGTTGATAAACACTCAGTCACACTGATTGACAGCGCTCTGGGGGCTGAGCTGCGCTTATCTGCCATACGGCTTGGCGCGCAGCTTGCCGGGCACTCTCCCTCGCCTCTTACCTCACCCCCCACATCGACCAGCCCGACAGAGCCGCAGGTTCTGATACGCACTCTTACGGATTTTGCCTACTCCTGCCTGGCACGCTGGCATATGACACTACGCGCTGAATATCGCCCCGTCGCGAGGCTCAAACTCCCTGCCACAAACCTGCCTCAGGCAGCTGCCGGGCATTTCGACCCTGTTATCCTGTATGTAGCGCAGGAGATAACAGGTCATGTCTGATAAAGTTTTTTCCCGCCTTCAGCCAGATCAGACCATTCTGCTACCCGAGCAGATGAACGCCTGGTGTGATGCAACTACTGCTTACAATGCTGCCATCAGCAACGCCAGGGCATTACTCTCTGCCGCGCAAAATGCCTATAACGAACAATGCCTGCGCGGTTATCAGGAGGGATGTGACAAAGCTGCCGGAGATATGGCGCAGCGCCTGCTGAGTGCTGATCAGGCCGTGGCAAAAATTTTACAGGACCTGGAGCAAAATCTTCCCTCGGTCATTGCAGACGTAGTGGATGATATTTTTGGCAGGCTGGATATCAGTGCTGTACTCCCCCACGCCATTCGTCATACGCTCACAAAAATCAGACAAGGCACACTTGCAACCCTCAGAGTGGCATCCGATTGTGCGGAACTTATAAGACCTGTTCTCGCAGAACTCCCCCCTCCTGGGATTCAGCTGGAAACAGACCCTTACTTACCAGCAGGCCGATGCGTTCTTGAAAGTGAGCTGGGCGTGGCAGAGCTGGGGATAAAAGCACAGCTTGCTGTTTTGCGCGATTACCTTACCACAAAATGGTAAACCGTTATGACTGACCTGCCCCTCTCCCCCGCTGAGCTGTATAATGCGCAGCCGGATATAACAGAGCCTGCACAGCTGCCGGTGCGCTCTCTTGCTACTGCACTCGAAGCTGACTTTATAAACTTACAGGCCGGATTTAAAAAAAATATTAGTGGCAGTTTAGAAAAACAGTCAGGTCAGGCAAAGCTACCTGCCGAAACGAAACAATCTGCCTCGCCGCAGCCACAGGCCGAACAATCGTATAATACCACCCCCTCTCCGCATCCTCTCCCCCACGAAGAAGCAGAAACCAGCCAAGAAAACAAAAAAAGCAACACAGCATCTTTTTTATATCAGAAAGATACTTCTCTTCCCGCGACAACCCCTTCTCCTGCCAGTACAGCCAGCCATATTATTAATCGTATAAAACAACGGCTGCCGGACCTGCGCACTCTGACAACAGACCTGAATACCCGCCCACTGCACGGACGGGTAACAGGAGCAACAGGCACTATTATTCGTGCAGTTTTGCCCAATGTTGCTATCGGCGATTTATGCCGGTTACATAATCACAACGATGACTGGTCACTTGATGCCGAGGTTGTCGGGCTGGATGGGCGGGAAGTGCTCCTGACCCCCATGGGCGAAATCTATGGCGTCTCAGCTGAAACCGAAGTTGTCACAACAGGCCGGCAGCGCCATTGTCCGGTTGGAGAACATCTGCTCGGCCGCGTGCTTGATGCATTGGGTGAGCCTGTTGATGGCCGGGGCGCTCTTCCTCCCGGTCCGTCCCGCCCTGTTTCGGCACCCCCGCCTCCTGCTATGGAGCGTCAGTCTGTTGCTCGGCCCTTACCTGTGGGATTGCGTGTTCTTGACGGGTTACTGACCTGTGGTGAAGGGCAGCGTATTGGCGTTTATGGTGAAGCCGGGGCCGGCAAATCAACCCTGATGTCTGCCATTGTTAAAGGTAGCAGCGCTGATGTTGCTGTTGTCGCCCTGGTGGGTGAGCGTGGCCGTGAAGTGCGTGAATTTATTGAACATAACCTTGGTGAGGATGGTCTGAAAAAAACGGTTCTTATCGTTTCCACCTCTGACAGACCTGCGGCTGAGCGGGTTCTCTGTGCAAAAACGGCCACAACAATCGCAGAGTATTTTCGTGACCAGGGACTGAAAGTACTTTTGTTTGTTGATAACCTTACACGCTATGCCAGGGCATTACGCGAAATTGGCCTTGCTGCGGGAGAGCCTCCTGCCCGCCGTGGTTTTCCTCCCTCCGTTTTTGCCGCGCTGCCACAGCTCATGGAGCGCACAGGTATGGGCGTGAAGGGGTCAATCACCGCTTTTTATATGGTGCTGGTTGAAGATGGCGGAGATGACCCCATAGCAGAAGAAACCCGCGGCATTCTTGATGGTCACATCATTCTCTCACGTGCTCTGGCCGCTTCAGGCCACTACCCGGCCATCGACGTCCTTTCCAGCCGTTCGCGCGTTATAAACCTCGTAACCAGTGCAGAACATATTAAGACTGCTACAAAAATACGTAGCTTATGGGCGCGTTATAAAGAAATCGAATTTCTTTTACAGGTTGGTGAATACAAAGCGGGCGGTGATCCTCTGGCAGATGAAGCCATTGCTAAAATCGATTTACTGCGCAGCTTTTTACAGCAAGACCATAATGACTATACGTCTTTCACTGAGGTGCTGGCATGGCTCAACCGTCTGCACAGCTGACAATCTATACAGCCCGGCAACTGACATTGCTACGTACGCGGCGCAGTGACCAGGCTCGTATATTATTTAAGAAAATCAGCTCAGAACTGACACACGCAGTCACCTCATACACACAGGCTCTTAACGCGCTGAAGTCGCATCAGAACGCATGGGCTGAAACACAAGACCGCATATCAGAGCAACATAAAGGGCATATCCTCAAAGGGCAGCACTTCCGTCAGGATCACGAAACACTGCAGCGTATGGCTGATCAGGCTATCCGTCTGGAGGAGAAAGCTGCGGCAGACCATAAGGCTGTTGAAAACCTGATACTGATGGCCACGCAGATACGTCATGACCTGATGATGGCTGAACAAAAAGAAAAACAGGCTCAGGATTTCGTAAAGAAAATTCAGGAAAATGAAAAAAAAGCACGATACAACCGTGATGAACAGGAACTTTCTGACCTGGTTATGGCTCGTCACAGTGCCAGTCAGACAAAAGAGCGCACAAAAAAATTAATAATGAATAAGCTTAAGTCATGACTACTGAGGCCCGGACATACCCCCTGCCTTCGGCAATACCATACCACCCTCATACACTCGGTTATAATGCCGCAGTCAGCCGCCTTTTCGGACGAAAACCGTTTATTATCCCCGCAGGAAAGACCACTTTTACCATCAGATTCAACCCTCCCGTCACACCAGAAAATGACTGGTATGCACTCGTATTTTCTACTGGTGAGGATAAAGGATTTTTCCTTCTCTCTAAGGAAAGCATGTCTGCACTGCTACACATGGCTGAGCCCTCACCTCATGCAGGCATAGAGCCAGAGGTCGCACTCCTGCTGCTTGAGCTTCTGTTTGAGAAGGCACTAAACAGCTTTGAGGAGATGAGTGGTCAGGTTGTTCATCTGTCTTATATTACCACAGCGGCAGAAGCTCTGCGACACACAGATATAAACTGCAGAACGGGTTTTCAGGCAGCATCTGACACGAACATATTATTTGAAGGCGTATTATGTTTCGAAACTGCCTTTCTGCCTTTACTGCATTCTCTGGCCCCTCCCCTGGCGGTGCATTTTCCTGACCCGCCAGTCACTCTTGCTCTGACTGTTGGCAGCGTTGCTCTGACACCCGGGCAGCTCAGCATGCTTGCGCCAGGTTTTGGCCTGGTGCTGGGGCCAGGTGACAGCATCAGCCTGAGCATCACAGCCGCAGAAGCACTAAGTGCTTCGGTTAATTACTTAAATAATAAAATTATTTTTCACAGCAACCTTTCACCTGTGACACAAAACCTGACAGCAAACAGGACTGATATGACTGATACACCCCCCTCTCCTGAAACAGACCCTTCTTCCCTCATCAGTGAAAGCACTCTTGATCAGCTTCAGATCCCTTTAACATTTGAACTGGCGCGTATAACGGTCTCACTTGCTGAGCTCAGAACAATGGGAGAAGGACATATCATTGACATTGGCCCTCTGAACGAACGGGCTGTCTCTATTATTGCGAACGGACGACGCATAGGTGAAGGAGAACTGGTGACGATCGGACAGTCAGCAGCTGTTCGCATAACCCGGATTATTACGTCATGATCAGTTCATCAAACCTTGTTACAGCACTGGTTCTGACACTTGGTTTTGGCATTCTCATTCTTGCTGTTCTGACAGTCACCTCTTTTGTAAAAATTTCTGTTGTTCTTTTTCTGCTGCGCACAGCTCTGGGTATTCAGCAGGCACCGCCCAATATCGTACTTTATGCCATTGCTCTTATGTTAACCCTTTTTATATCTGCGCCTCTGGGGCACGATATTTATAAATCACTGGCTGAATCTGACCAGAAATATGAAACGATTTCAGACTATGCTGAAGCTTATGATCATATTCAGGAGCCCATAGCACACCATCTGCTACACTTTACCCAGGCGCCTGAACGAAAATTTTTTATAAGTGCAACCAAACGATTATGGCCTGAGGATATGAGAGATAGTCTATCAGATGACTCTTTGCCAATTTTACTCCCGGCTTATCTGACAGGTGAACTTAAACGCGCTTTTGAAATTGGCTTTCTGATTTATCTGCCCTTTATTACCATTGACCTGATCGTTACTACTATTCTGATTGCTATGGGGCTTTCACAGGTCCAGCCCAATACGATCTCCGTTCCTTTAAAATTATTACTCTTTGTTCTCGCCAGTGGCTGGACCCGCCTGCTGCATGGCCTGGTGCTGAGTTATACCTGAATATGCTGAACGGAGCTCTCATAAATGGATGATGCCTCGCTCACACAGGAACTGTCATCTGCTCTTTTCCTGTTCGCCTCAATTGCAGGGCCGCCTCTGGCAGTTGCTCTCATTGTCGGGCTGGTTGTCGGGCTCATGCAGGCTGTGACACAGCTACAGGATCAGACCATGCCTCTTACTTTTAAAGTCGTGGCGGTCTGCGCCACCCTTTTGCTTATGGCCTCCACACTGTTCCCTCCTCTGCTGTCATTTACGGAACGTATTCTGAATGATTTTCCGACCATGACACGGTACTAACCTATGTCAGCGCCTGCTGATCTGATACAAAATATCATGCCATGGCTATCAGCTCTGGCTATCTCTATGTCACGGCCAGCAGGCGTAGCTGTTGTTCTGCCAGTGTTTACGCGCGCGCAGTTAGGCGGACCGGTGCGTGGTGCCATTGCCTTTGCCCTTGGGTTACCTGTTACACCATCAGTCTACGAAAAATTAACAGATACATCGCACTCTCTGATCATGCTTGGGCTCCTCAGTGCAAAAGAGCTGATGATCGGTATTATAATCGGGTTTATTCTCGGTCTGCCTGTATGGGGAGTACAATGCGCAGGTGAGATGCTGGATACACAGCGTAGTGCCACACAAGGCCAGTCGGAAGATCCTGCAAGTGGAAATCAGGATTCTATCACGGCAGGTTTTCTTGCTATGGCTGTTATTACACTTTTTGTCGTATCCGGCGGGTTAAACCTGATGGCCGGTGCCATCCTCTCATCAGAGAGCCTCTGGCCACCCACAGTTCTGAACCTGTCCCCTCAGCCTGGTGCTACGACAGTGCTCCTGACATTATTAGATCAGCTGGAGCTCATCACCCTGACAACCGGCGCCCCGGTGATGCTGGCCATGCTGCTTTGTGAATTTTCTATTATCCTGCTTATGCGGGCCATTCCTAAGCTACATCTGTATGACCTCGCACCCAATTTGCGCAACCTTGCTTTCACACTGATGATCTTTGGTTACTGCTCATGGCTGGTGGTTTATATGAAACATGACCTTGTTGCCTTACATCATGTAACAGGCACTCTGAACACACTGTTGCAGCCATGAGCGGAAGCAGCAGCGAAGAAAAAAACCTTCCTGCCTCGGCCCGAAAACTGGCGAATGAGCGCCGCAAGGGGCATATCGCCAAAGCACCCGACCTGCAGGCTGGTGTCGTAACAATTATTATGATTTGCTGGCTGGCTATCAGACACCACGCCATTGCTGCGCATATGATAATGCTGTTTGATGCGGCCGACCATTCTGTGCTGATGGATTTTACTTCAGCCAGAGCCGTTTTTTCAAAAATTATCTATACTCTCTTTCTGCAGGATGCGCTTGCTCCACTGGCTCTTTCTGTCATCAGCAGTATTTTAATTAAGCTCATCACAAATGGTGGTTTTATATTCTCCCTTGATCCGATCATACCAAAACCTGAAACTATTAACCCTGTTTCCGGGTTAAAGAATATTTTCAAAAAAAGAACTTTTATTGATCTGGGAATGTCTGTGCTGAAAACCATTTTTTTTGGTGGCACACTTGCCCTGATCATACTCAGCTCACTAAATGGCCTGATGAGAGTGCCCGAAGCCGGCGCCTCCGGATTGCCAGGAATATTATTTATGCTCCTGACACCATTATGCGCAGCCGCCTGTATTTTCTATCTGATTGCGGGTGTCACCGACCTTATAATTCAACGCTACCTGTTTATGCAGGAAATGCGTATGACCAAAACAGAAACCAAAAATGAACACAAGGAAACTCAGGGTAACCCACTCATCAGGAAACAACAAAGACGCGCTCAGATTCTGGCCCGGCGTAAGCCAGAGCATATGGGGCCGCGTCGCGCCACAGTAATGCTTTGCAACCACTCTTCTGCTATTGGTCTACGCTATAACCCACCCGATACACCGCTGCCTAAAATTGTATGCCGGGGGAACGGGGAGCAGGCTGAAATCTACCGGCAGACTGCACGTGACAGTCGTATCCCCCTCGTATGGGAGGCGGAGCTGACACGCGATCTGGCCGAAAATTTCAAACCTGGCATGACAATTACACCAGCATATTTTCAGCCTGTTGCCCGTATTTTACAAAATCTTCCGACATAAATCAGGCTGACGTCAGCTTCAGAGCTTAAAATAACCGCCAGTAAAAGCTGCATCCCCACAGGTAACACAGTATTATGATGAGGCCGGCATGAGCAATTCGATACAAACAGACCCTGCATTACAAAACCTGCTGCAGGAACTACAGGCCTATACGCAGTCCTCATCATCAGAAGCATCACCAACCAGCAGCGAGAGCAATACCAGCTCACAGCTTTCTGAAATTTTTCAGGAACTTATGAGCCTGCTGGAGAAAGGATCCTCAGGCACAACCTCCGGGTCTTCTGAAGAAACCCCAACAGCGACAACAAGCACCACACAACCATCTGAGACCACCGGTACTGCCACACCAAACAATACATCAGAACAGGATGACACCTCGGGCACCAGCGCAGGAAGTGGTGCAAATACGTTACATATTACCAATACCAGTGATCATGATGAAAAAATTGGTGAATTTCTGAACGGCGGTTCGACAACAACACCTGTTGCTGAAATTGACCTGAAACCGGGTCAGAGTGGCACACTAAAATATCAGAATGGTCAGGGAGGGTATGCTGCTGAAGCTGACTCCTCTGACACCTATCAGTCTACAGCAAGCCGGCTTGAGTTTTATGCCAGCAATAAAGGCGTTAACAGTGTTGATGTCAGCTATATTGATGGTCGTAACGCTGCAATTAAGGTATCTGACGGCAAAGGCAAAACAGCTGGCGACAGCGAAAGCATTGCCAGTGATGCACCCGCTGCTGACATAACAAAAGACGCAGGGGGGCGCGCAACTATTACCGGCTGGTATGATGGCTCAACGCAGGCTATGCAAAGCGGCGGCGCATACATGGAATCTAAACTGGGAACAGGGAATTCATACATTCACCCCGATGATGACCGTAATGCAACCGGCTCAAACCCCATGACAATGGCTGAAGATACAAGTCAGACTTACACAGCTGATTTTGGAGATGCCTGACTGCTCACCTCACGTCTGAACCTCTGACAAAACCTTACTTTCATCAGTCAGGTTAACGTCAGGGTTTCAGGTTACGCATACTATTATTCTCTGCATTTTTCTTACCAGGAGTCCACCTCATGCTGCTTGGATCTGTGGCAACCAGTTCAACTGACATTGGCACCCAGGAAGCGACAAGTGCTCTGGAGAAAAGTGGCAGCAGTAAGTCTGGTAAAAACACGGCTTATAATACTGACCTTGAAAAAGGCATGGACACCGTTGAACAAAATGATCCTGCATTATTTGCAAAAATTATGACAGCAGGAGAGTCAGGAAACGGGAATAACCTGGCGAAAGATGAGCTTGAGGCCTATCAGGAAGGTGATCTGACCAAAAGTCAGGCCATTGATGCTGTCTCTGGTGCGCAGTCACTTGCCAATAAAAATGGCGGGGGACGAATTAACAAGCATATCAGGGCAGAAGCTAAAGAAATTTTAGGCGGAAATTATATTAAAGGCGGCCAGACACGTGCCGGACACGATATTCTGAAATTTCTCGAAGCGTCTTCCCCTCTCGCTCAGTTAATCAAAGGTATTAAAGAAAAAACCTCTGACGGCGTAGCAAAAGACACTGTTCTTGATGCCGGAAGCACCGCCCTGAGCCAGGGTACACAACAGGCTATGTCTGACCTCAAAGAAACCGACCCTTATCTTGCTCAGCAATTTTCTAAAGATGCCAAAGCAAAAAATGGAAATGCTATGGCTGAAGATCTTGAAATTGCGGGAGAAGAATCAGCTCAGACCGGCAGCACATTCTCTGATGCCGATGCCGCAATGCTTGGTAGCCAGATAGGAGTATTAGGCAAAGGAAAAGTTTCCAGGCAGGATGCCGCTATGTTTCAGGCAGAATTTGGTGAAGGGACCATCGACCGGGGTAGCACCAGAGGATCAAAAGCATGGAACAAAATAGAAAACGGCATGGCAAGCTTTATGTCTTCAATTGTCTCCCCTGTAACTAATGGCGTTGGTATGGTTGACCAGTTTGCTAAGGGGCACATCAAACAAGGGTTTGAAGATATGGGCGAAATGGTTGAGGGAACCCTCAGTGACGCTGCACTGATTGTTGTACCCGGGGCAGGTGCTGAAATTGATGCTGCTGAAGGGGCAGCAGAAATTGGTGAAACTGCTGCAAGCGCTGCAACCAAAGAAAGTGCCTCAATTACAGACACGCTGAAAAATGCTGGTTCTGATGCTCTTAACACAGCCTCTTCCGTTGCTGATAAAGTAGATTATGGAACAAATCTATACAGTATGACGCAGGGTAACAGCTAAGATCTTATAAAAAGACCTGGCTAAAGTCTCAGTCTTCATGAATGTAAAACTCAACCGGCACCGTTAGTGTTACAATGTCGCCTTCAATACTGTCGGGCGGAACAGGAAGAGGTTGCGCGCGTTTTGGCAAAGCCAGGGCCTCCTGATCAAGTAATGAATTGCCTGAACTACTGGCCAGAGCAACTGTCAGAATGTGTCCTTTACGGTCCATTGAAAAAGTGACAGTCGGCACGCCTTCCTGATGGTCAAGCATGGCTTCAGACGGGTAGCGTTTAAATTTTTCAAGCTGAGCCAGCAAAGCGTTTTGCCATTTTACAGGATCATGAGCTGCATGAGAGGATGACACACCAGGTGTTGGGGCGGCCATGGCCTGTGCTTCAGGTGCCTGCGTTGCCGGAGGAGCAGTAGTAACCTCTGCCTGATCAGGTTTTTCAGGTGCAGGGTGTTTAATTTTTGGTGCGACCTCGTGTTTTTTAATATTCTTTTTTACTTTACCAGGCTTGGGTAACAAAACTGGCGGAGACACTGCGGGAGAAGGCGGTGCCGAAATATCAGGTTTTTCTTCAGGAACCGGTTCAGCTGAGGTGAGTGTCTGCTGCGGGCCGGGCGGAACATCCGTTGGGGGTGCGATAACAGATACAGGCTCAGGCGCCAGGTCAATCGCAATAGCTGGTGGCGGTGCCTCAGGTACAGAAGAGATCTTTATCGGGGGCAAATGTAGTGCCCACCAGCCAGCTAACCCTGTCAGGGTAAAAACAATCAGGCAGGATGTCCCCCAGCGCAGCGCATCGTAGCGCTGTGTACGCAAACGCTGATTACGCTGAACATCTTCAAAAGAAGGTAACACAGACTGTGTTACCGCTCGGATCGCAGCTGACTGACAGCTGTGGCCTTCTTTTTTTATCATCACGGCGTAATACCTGTTGAGGTGCTGGCCTCACTCCCCTGTTCCTGACCCTGCAGGTTAACCAGGGCAACTTTAAGATAACCAGCAGCACGCAGTTTATTCATAACACTCATGAGGGTGCCATAATCTACCGCTTTGTCAGCCCGCAAAAAAACTCTCTGATCTTTATTTCCTTTTGTAACAGCTGACATTTCACTGGAAAGAGTTTCAGAGGTTATACTTTTCTCGCCCAGAGCCAGAGAATGATCCACCTGAATTGTCAGAAATACCGGCTCTTCAGGGCGGGGTGTTGGTGCCTCAGAGGAAGAGGGCAGATCAACAGGAATATCGACCGTTGTCAGCGGGGCTGTAACCATAAAAATAACCAGCAAAACGAGCATCACATCAATAAAAGGCGTGACGTTGATCTCATTCACTTCATGCGGGTTCTCATCTGTATGACGTATACGGATCATTATGATTATTCTCCGGCTATACGTGTGCCAAATGATAGTACTTTATCATTGTTGCGCAGAGCCTGTGCCCGCCCCTGATCACGCGATACCAGACGCATAACCAGGGCTGTGATGTCCGCTACCTGTGCCCGGCATGAGGCTGTCTGACGCGCCAGATAATTGTAAATAATAACAGCAGGAATAGCTGCCACAAGCCCGAGTGCCGTCGCCAGAAGTGCCTCGGCAATACCAGGAGCGACAACAGCAAGGCTGGTTGCTTTACTGGCTGCAATACCAGTGAAAGACGTCATAATACCCCACACAGTGCCAAACAAACCGATAAAAGGTGAGGTTGCGCCAATGGTGGCCAGCAAACCCGTGCCGCGCATCAGGCGGCGGCCTTCTGCGGCTTCAAGACGTTCAAGGTGAAGAACAATTCGTTCTTTCAGCCCCTCACTGTCACAGGGAATATCCTGAGAGCGTTCACGTTCGGTTCTTGCCGCCATGACCAGAGTATAAGGTAACCCGGTATTGCGTACATAGTCTTCGCCCATATCAAGTGTATGCGCACCTTCAAGAGTTTTTTCCGCATGGTGCAGTTTTCGTCTGACATTAAAAAGCTCGGCTGATTTCGCCAGAAAGGTGATCCATGTCAGCAATGAGGCCAGTGTCAGCAACATGATAACGCTACGGACAACAGGTCCGGCGTTGAGAAACATGTCCCACGGCGAAAAAGAAACAGGCATAATAAAACTCCGGTTTTGGTTAGTCAGGAGATTTTCCAGGACCCGCCAATGGCATGAGAGGAAGAAGAGAATGTGACATCAGGCGAGCCAGCGGCACGAGCAGGCGCGGCCACCATCCTAAAACAAGAGCAACACAACAGACTGAAACAGAAAGAAGCCCGGCCCAGAGCAAAAATCCAAACCCGCCGCCCTCGCGGCATATAAATGCTGTTAGTGTAAAAACCAGAATGCAAACCGAGAGTATTCTGATGTGCACAGTGCGCTGTGGTGCCAGCTCTTTCACGTCGGTTGTACGGCGGTGTGAAAGCTGTGTCAGTGCCGACAATGCACAGGCAAGAAACAGTAAAACTGCCAGTATTATATACAAAATACATGACATCATCAGACTGCCACCAATGGTTTGGAGTGTATTTCATTTCGCACCCGGCGGGATAACCTGCGTGCAGCAAAAAAAGCCATAAATGAAGTGAACAGCAGCATGCTATCCATTCCTGCTACTGGCCAGAGATAACGGTGCGAGAGCGTATGCAGCAGATGGTCGCTGGTAGTAAGCCAGTTAAGCAGCACCGCACATAAGGCCAGAACTGAAATTGCACTGACCTGAAGCATCCATGCACGTTTTGGCCATAACCACCCCTGAAGAAAGGTTATAAGCCAGACGAGATAAAACCCTCTGACTTCAAGTGCTGACCGTGTCAGACCATAATATTGCGCATCAGCGGGAAGAATTCGGTTTATTATAAAAAAAGCAAGTGTAGAAATTATAATTCCGGCAACAGACCCTAACGTTATGCCTTTAACCAGGCGAAAGCCGGGAGAAGCACTCTGTTTTTTTTGACGGGCCTCCATCCAGAACAGAAAGCCGGTTGCGATGAGAACACAACTGCCTGACCCAGATATAAAGTACAACCATCGTAAGCCCCAGTGGTGAAACTGTATGAGGTGAAGCCCGCTTAAAAAACGCTGAGTTTTAAGCGCCGGGCCAGGAAGGGGTGCATGAGAAACAAGCTGACCGGTTGTCGCATCAAAGGCAATAACATCGCGGTCAGATGTAACCTGTTTTTCGGTACTGTGAAAAAAAGCAATACGCCCTGTTGTCTGACCCGGATTAACGACCAGCACCATATGTGGGTCTGCTTTACCCCACAGGGCAGAGGCCTGAGCTGCAGCCATATCGAGCGAGACAACAGGAGCCCCGGGCTTACCCGGTTTTACCGGAAAGAAGGAGAGACCATTGGCATCGTAAAAATAATCACGCGGGTTTTTATATACAGCCTCAATCCCCGCCGGAAAAAAGGTGGAGCCCAGAATAAGCAGCCCTGAGAACGTCAGAATAATATGAAATGGCAACCCCAGAACACCTGTCAGGTTATGCAGGTCGAGCAGTAAGCGGCCTGGTCTCTTCTGAGGGCGGAACGTAAAGAATTCTGCAAATATCTTACGGTGGATAATAACCCCGGTCATGCAGAGCACCAGCATAGCCACAGAAGCAAGCCCTACAAGCCACTCCCCCAGATGCATAAACTGAAGTTCGAGCGTGTAGTGAAAGGGAAAAAAGAAACCAGTTGCCCCCAGTGTGCCTGTTTGTGGTAATATTTGTCCTGTATCGGGGTTAATAACCTGGCTGATCATTTTTTTACCTGCCCGGTAGTGTGTTTCGATATAGGGCTGGCGATCGTCTGGCATGACCGCGTTCCAAAAAGTTGCTTTACTGGCAATGGCGTCATTAAGCGAGGTGCGAACACTGTCAAAAGAAAGAGGGTGTGAAGTCAGAGGCAGGCGGGTTTCTGGTTTCATCCAGAGATCAATTTCGCGGTCAAAAACTGAAAGTGTTCCCATCCAGAATACAGCAAACAAAATGCTGCCGAGCACCACGCCGGTCCAGGTGTGCAGCCATTGCATGGAGCGACGAAAATCCGGTTCCATCTCAGCCTCCATGCCCATGATGTAAAGACAGGCGGTGAGCTGTGTTAATCAGCACAAAAAAAACAAAAAATGGCAACCACAGGTTACGGACAGCAAAAACCCATAATATAAAGAAAAGATATGTAATAAAAACACACATCATGCCAAATGAAACGGCCTCAGCCCGTGGCAGACCAAGGCTTATCAAAAACCGGTCAGAAAAAACAAAGACTGATGAGGCTGCAAAATAGCCCCCGAACAAAGCGAGGGTCGTTCTGCCAGCAATAACTATGCCGGGATGTTTCATCAGAAGTCCGCCGTAACAGCAAAACGGAAAGTTCTGGGAATGCTGAGTGAGAGGTAGTTGGCACCACTGGCGTTCCAGTATCTGGCATTTGTGACATTATCGACATTGAGGGCAAAGGTGAGTTTTCCATCTCTCACAGCCGGATTTTTCATGGCATAACGAGCACCTAAATCAAGCCTTACCCAGCCGGGTATGCGCCGGCGATTCGATGTCGCATTTTCAATATACTCTGAACTCGTATACATAATGTCAGATGTAACGGCCGCTCCTTTGACAAAGGGAATATCGTAGTCAAATCCCATATTAAAATTAACTGTGGCAGTATTTGATGCACGCATACCATCATAAGTACCACCTTGTGTTTTGGTAAGAATGGGGTTGAGCAGCATCACACCACCTGTTGCTCTCAGGCCATGCAGGATCTCCCCTGCAATATTAAGCTCCAGGCCGCGGTTACGCTGTTTGCCGTTAACAGACATAATGTTAGTTTTAAGGTCATAGACAGTGCTGGGCTGAGTTATCTGAAAAACATCGGCACTGACAATAAATCTTTTAAGGTCATATTTTGCACCAACTTCATATTGTGTGGATTTATAGGGTGCAAAAATTTCACCGGCATTTGCATAATTTGTTCCCACAACAGAGCCTTGCTGAAGACCCTGAATCCAGTTTCCGTAAATGGAAAGATTTTTCATAGGTTTAAACACTGCCAGAACAGAAGGGCTGATGGCCGTTCTGTCATAACGGCTGGTTGCCACACCTGTTGTTGTGTTAAAGCTCGCACTTTGAACTCGCTGCACCCGCAAACCCGCTGTCACCTGAATACGCTTACTGAGCGCAGAGAGTGTGTCGACAAAAGCAAGACTTGACAAAGTAGATGTGCCACTTTTGGGAGAGCTTTTGGGAACAGAGACATCACGGTTCAGAAGGAATTTATTTTTTCCTCCATAAATATTAACGTCATATGCTGAAATATCGCTGTTTGATCCAAAAATACGCCCCATAGTAAGATCGAGGCGATTTGCTGAAAAAGCGAGATCCTGTGTTACAGGGCCACTTTTTACCTGTCCGCGCACACCGAGGTCAGCAGTCAGGTAACGACCACTTTGTACAATACCAACCGGAACGGCCCCTTTACCATTGCCCTGAGCATCGTTCACAACAATCTGCTGAGAATAGGCTCCTCTGTATTCATAATCATGAACGCCAACACTTCCATAGGCGGTTATATTTCGAAAAATATCAACTTCACCACGAAAAACACCGAAATAGTCATTGCCTGAGAAATAACTCCAGGGGAGGTGAAAGTTTCTTTTAACCTTTCCGGCATCGGGAACAGAGACACCTTTCCCCAAAGAGTAATATGGCAGAACACCATCAATTTCGCGGTGCTGATACCCAAAATCAGCTGAGAGACGAACACGGTGCAGGCGCAGGTCAACGCCCGTAGCCACTAAAGCTGTTTTTTGTGAGTTATACGGAACAGAAGTCGGCCCGGAGCGGATCATGCCATTAAGACGCACACCAAGCTGCTTTTTTTTACCAAAACGCCTGCCAAGATCGGCATGACCACCAAATTGTGCATTAGAAGTATAATCAGCCTCAATTCTGGTCATTGGTTTGTCATGAGCCCGTTTTGGCACAATGTTGACAACACCGCCCACAGCACCACCCGGTGACATACCATTAAGCAAAGCTGCAGGGCCGCGCAGAACTTCGATACGCTCAGCCAGTTCAGAAGTAATGCCACTAAATGGCATCAGGCCATACAGCCCACCATAAGACATATCGACATCATCAAGCGTAAACCCACGGATCTGTATGCGTTCAACGCCGGCTGTGCCGGTTGAGAAAATAGCCCGAACGGAAGGGTCATCTTTCAGTGCATCACGTACGCTTCTGATTTGTCGTTTTTCAATAAATTCTGCTGTATAGCTGGTCGAGTTAAACGGGGTGTCCATAACATCACGATTACCAAGCATACCCAGCTGGCCACCGCGGGCAATTTCTCCACCAGGAAGGACAGGAGGAAGGTTACCAATCATCGCTGTTGAGGGGACGGCGACGCGAGAGATACCGCCTACGCGGACAGGCCCCAGCATGATACCTGATGACTGCTTTAAAATAGAAATATGGTTACCTGTACGGGAAAATGTATATCCGCTGCCTGCCAGAATACGCGACATGGCTTCGTCAGGGGTCATAGTGCCCGACACGGCCTCGGCCTTTAAGTTTTTAACCTTTTGCATATCATAGAAAATTTGCAGACTAGCCTTACGGCTCAGAGCAAGCAAAGACTCATTGAGCGGGCCTGCCGGGATATTAATTGTTATGGCCTGCTGTGCCGCGGCACCCTGAAGAGGAGCGCTTTGTGCACAGGTTTGAGAAGCTGAACCAAGAGCCCAGGAAAAAGACAGCACTGTGCCCGACATGAGCGTATAAACAACTGCTCTGTAATTTTTGCCACACGCGGTCGGTATGCGCGTCTTTTCAAAGCTCATTTTCTTCTTACTCCATAAGACGCTTCGTCACAGTTGCAAATGATTTGCATTATTGTATGGAGTAAGACGTCTGAGCTGCACAGACACAGTAAGATTTTTTATATTTTTATTTTTACTCTTTATTTACAGCTAGTTAAATAATAGCGCTCATGCTCTGGAAACTGACTTCTTTTAATAAAGAAGTGTAACCAGACGCCCGACTGAGACAACTTTCAGGTGTAGTTCCTGACTAATTGTGATTAATGCATTATCGACATCAGCGCAGGCAAAAACACCGCTGACACGGCGCTGCATAACGCCTGGTTTAAACACCATAATGCGCCCATGGCTGTAATGATTTAGCCGGTTAATAACATTGACTAATGGTTCATTATCAAAAATGACCTGACCATGACGCCAGGCTGTCAGCTTTGATAGCTCTGCGTTGTATGTGTCAGTCAGCCCGCCTGGGCCATAATGCACCCCCTGCCCCTCCGCAACGATCAGAGACTGTGTCAGGCCACTCTGTTTGTTTACGGTGACGCGCACTTTATGCTCAGTAACGGTCGTATCAACATCATCCCCGTCACGCGCAACCATAAACTGTGTACCCAGGGCCGTTGATGTGCCAGAGGCAGCTTCTACAATGAAAGGTCTTCGTTCTTCCCCGGCTACAGGTGCTACAGTGAAATAAGCTTCGCCTTTGACCAGAACAACGCGGCGCTCACCATCGGTATAACGAATGTTAAGGGCTGCACGGCTATCCAGCTCTGCAATGCTGCCGTCTGTCAGATGAATAGTGCGGATCTGACCAGATCCGGTGGTATAATCAGCCAGCCAGGAGGAGGGATCAAACCAGCCCAGGTGAAAGCTGAGTGCGAATATGCCAAGCCCTGCAAGGCCTGTTGTTGCAACATACCCTGCTGCACGGCGGGCTTTAACCTGTTTTTTCCGCCCGCCGGCATCAAACCCTGACCATAAAGCTGAGGCACGCTGAAACGCTTGCTGATGCAGTGGAGACGCTGCCATCCAGGCTTTGAAAGACTGTTGGTCCTGAGAAGTAAATTTATCTCCGCCCTGGCGAATAACCCACTCTGCCGCTTCAGTATCAATTCTGATTTGCTGGTTATCCGCAGCGTCAGTCATAAACCGGCCTTTTGTTCGTCATGAAGCCACTACAGATAAGACGTTGCAGATCAGATAAAAGAGTAAAACAAATCATACAAATTAACGTGGCAAACGTAACAGCAGATGCCGGAGAGCGGCTGAGAGGTGTTTTTGCACAGTGCTTTCAGAAACATTAAGCTGTGTTGCTACAGCACGATATTTTAAACCACCCACCCGATTCAGTACAAAAATTTTTCTGGTAACGGGAGGTAGCTCATCAAGTAATGCAGCAATTTGTCGAATTCTTTCTCTTGCCGCAGCAATATCATCAGCTGCTGGCTGGTCTTCAGCAATGTGAGCAAGCTCTTCGGCTGGCATGCAAACTGTCTGGCGGCGGCGCACAGAACGTACATGATCGATAATAAGGTTGCGTAATGTGCTGTAGAGAAAAGCCCGACAGGATTCAGCAGGAAGAGAGTCGCCGTGTTCTATAAAGCGAATAAAGGTTTGTTGTACAAAATCAGCGGCCAGGTCCCGGTCATTGAGCTGCCTGCCCACATAGTCAGCCAGCTCGTGCCTATGGCTTATAAACAGCCTGCTAATACGTAACCTGTCCACTTTTTGCAGATACCCGCCTTATGTCATAACGGGCGCAATAATAACATAAATGATAATCATTCGCAATTATGAGACTAAAAATATGTTCTCAGCTCGGAAAAAACCCTTTAATTTATCTTACAGGCACAGCACGGCTTTTAGGCTCATGACCTGTTAATATTATCACGGCGTGTCGTCAGGTAAGCAAAATAATCATTACGGCTAACTGAAAGGCTGCAAGAACAGCGGAACTCAGTTTGCTTGCAGCATTGGGGAGTTTAAACTACGGCGTGTCGTCAGTTAAGCACTGAGCATGTGCCGTGAGGGTTGTACTTTCTGTCGCCCTG
>NZ_JOPI01000027.1:0-26257 GCF_002153695.1 Acetobacter sp. DsW_059 | reverse complement strand
CTTGACATGGTAGGGGTCGTAGGTTCAATCCCTGCTGCGCCCACCATTCCTGTCGCAGAAAACTGGGTATTTTTAAGACATTCCCCAAAAATTTATTACCAATACTAACCTAAATTCATTCATGGCTATCTGGTATCATATGAAATGACTGACTGATGACGCCATGTTTGGTTCTGCCTTTGCAAAAACAAGAACCGGGTCATGCAGAAATTCCGCCCTCCCGGCGACTTTCAGCTTTGTATCTCAGTGTTGTCTGCCGTTCGTAATTTCTTTATTCCATCCGCGAAAATATCATCCTCTCTCAGCAAACATATCCATCGTCTTCAGGCATTCGTCCAACCCAACAGCACGAGCCCTCTTTCAGCCCGATACTTCCCCGCTCCGCGGCTTCCTCAACTCTTAAGACTTAATAAGAAAGAACCCTTCCGCTTTAAAATTACGCGTCTTTACAAGAGATTAAGGCCGGGCATTTATAGAACCTTGAGTAGTAGATCATAGTAACTACTATAAGGGTAAATCCAAAACCTGAATGGCTAGTGCCATGTTATTGTCGAGGCTATCACGTATTCAGTTTCTTAGTATCAAACCGACTTTACAGGCTGCAAACAAAAACCAGGAATAGAGCCTTTTTTATCGGGACTTGAAAATTAATATTTTCTCACATCAAATTACGAAATAATTATAAAGAATATCAGAAGACGGACTATTAAATCTCATCTGGTTATTCTTCTATGACCCGCGAAACTTATATTATGGGCGCATATACATCATTACCACTTTGATCATTATGAAGCTGCACACAGGAGTGTGTTTTTATATTTTTAAACTTAATGAAGCAAAAACTCAGTATATACCACACTCAATAAACAGGGGCGGCGCGTGACCACCCCTGACAAATATGCTCAGGCTTCTAAACCACCATCCACTGGCAGGGCTGCACCCGTAATATAACCGGCTTTAGGGCTGGCCAGGTAAGACACCATGTCAGCAATGTCCTGCACCGTGCCATAGCTGCCGGTTGCTGTAAAACTGCTAATCAGCCTGGCAGACTCACCTGTAGCCGGGTTCAGATCTGTGTCAATCGGGCCTGGCTCAACCACATTAGCTGTAATACCGCGTGGCCCGAGGTCACGGGCAACACCCTGTGCAAAACCACGCAGCGCAGCTTTTGTCGCCGCATAAAGTGAAACACCAGGGAAAGGCGCACGCGCACCAAAAGCAGAGCCAATGTAAATAAGGCGACTGCCTTTTGTCATGTGCTTCACAGCTTCTGATGTTTCAACCATCACACTGCGCACATTCAGGTTAAGCACCTGCTCAATCTGCTCAACGCTCATTTCATCAATCGGGCCATAAGGATAAATACCGGCATTACACACCAGCACATCAAGACGACCAAAGATTTTTACTGTCTCAGCAATAACGTGCTTATTGCCGGCTACTGAGCCACCATCAGCCTGGACAGGAACAATTTTACGGCCAGTAGATTTCAGCTGTTCAACTGTCTCCAGCGCAGCTTTTTCATTGCGGGCATATGAAAAAGCGACATCATACCCATCTCTGGCCAGCTGCCCGACAATGGCTGCGCCAATACCACGACTACCACCAGTCACCAGGGCTACGCGTGTTGTCATCTTCACTCTCCTTCGAAACGATTACAGGCCAAGCATCAAAGCAATATTCTGCAAAGCAGCACCCGATGCACCTTTACCAAGATTATCCAGACGTGCCGTCAGCACAGCCTGCCGGCTATGCGTGCTGCCATGCACACGCAGCTCCATGCCGTCATTGCCCGCCAGTGCTGAAGCCGACAAAGAGCCCTCAGCCGGCAAAACCTTAATTTTATCCTGTCCGGCATAATGAGCCATCAGAGCTGAGTGCAGATCTTCAGTTGTCACATGGCCTTTAAGGTCATCAAGATGCAGCGGCACTGACACAATCATACCACGTGGAAAATGCCCAACTGACGGTACAAACACAGGGCGGCGCTTCAGCCCTGCATGAAGGTGAATTTCTGGCACATGCTTATGCTCAAGCCCCAGACCATACAGTTCAAAAGCCGGGCCGCCCTCCTGCTCATGCGCCTCAATCATGGCCCGGCCACCGCCTGAATACCCGCTGACAGCATTAATACTGACAGGATAATGAGCATCCAGCACACCAGCATCAATCAGCGGGCGCAGCAGAGCAATCGCTCCGGTTGGATAACAGCCGGGATTTGAGACACGCTGTGCCGAGGCAATTTTCTGTGTCTGACCTGGCGCCAGTTCAGGCAGACCATAAACCCAGTCAGACGCTGTACGAAAAGCAGAACTGGCATCAAGCAGACGTGGTGCACCTGCACCCTCCTCTGCCATCATCTCCGCAGCTTCGCGTGAGGCTGCATCAGGCAGACACAACACAACCAGTTCTGCCGCCAGCATCGCCTCCTTGCGGGCTGCCGGATCTTTACGATGTGCCGGGTCTATCGTGTGCAGCTGCACAGGCAGGTCCACAAGACGCTGTCTGATCTCAAGGCCTGTTGTGCCAGCTTCACCATCAATAAAAATAACCGGATTCTGCGTCATGCCGTATGTCTCTGTGAGGTGTGTCGAAAAAAAACCCTCATACTCTGCTCAGCATCAGGATCGTTGTCTTGTCGGCAGACTATTCGTCATGCATCTTCCTGGCATTATAGGGTGTGACGCTCCACAGATGAAGAGGGCAACGGAAATAAGAGCCATCTGCACAATGCAAAGGGCTACAGCCCTCGGGAGCTTGCACAAAGTATCATGAGAGGAAAGGCACTCTTTATGGCGTCAGAACATTTACCTGCCTCTGCCAGCGAAGCGGAGCAAACTGCTGCACAGGAAATAACACGTCTGGCAGCGTTAATGGCACGACTGCGTGACCCGCAGGGCGGCTGCCCATGGGACCTGGAACAAACCCCCCTGACCATTGCCCCCTATGCTATTGAAGAAGCCTATGAGGTACTCGATGCCGTTAAACGGCAGGACTGGCCTGCCTTTGCTGATGAACTGGGAGACCTTTTGCTTCAGGTGGTCTATCAGTCCCGCCTGGCAGAAGAAGCTGGTCTGTTCTCGCTGGCCACAGTAGCCCGCTCTGTCACTGAGAAAATGATCAGACGCCACCCTCATGTTTCCTTCAGTCGCGATGTACTGGGAAAGGAAGCTTTTGAGGAAACCGATACAAAACGCAGAGCTGACACTGACCTGCCTGCTCAATGGGAGAGTCTCAAAGAGCTGGAACGCCAGAAGCAGGGCGTGTCATCCGGTGCGCTGGCAGGTGTGCCGCCGGCTCTGCCTGCTTTACTGCGCGCCTCAAAAATTGCAGGGCGGGCCGCACGCGTCGGGTTTGACTGGCCGGATGTCGCAGGTGTTGTCGCCAAGGTTCATGAAGAAATGGATGAATTTTCGGTTGAAATGGCAGCCGGTGACAAAGATCGTATGCAGGATGAACTGGGAGATGTGCTGTTCTCTCTGGCCAGCCTGGCCCGCCGCCTGAAGCTCGACCCTGAAGCCTGCCTGCGCCAGGCCTGCGATAAGTTCACCCGTCGTTTTGAAGCCGTTGAAGCCAGGCTCTCAGCCCGGGGGCTGTCTATGCAGGACAGGCCGGTTGAGGAACTGGATGAGCACTGGCAGGCTGTAAAAAAAGAACAGGGCTGACACACAAATTATATATCTGTGCGCACCTCTGACTGACCGCTTCTTTTAAGCAGCAGCAGCGCAAAGAGAAAGACTGCTATACCACCGAGAGAGAGTAACGCCCCTCCCTGCCCCAGCGCACCATAACCAAAGTGCCTGGCCAGCAGGAAACTGCCCATTGAGGCACCAAGTGCATTCGCGATGTTAAAAGCGGAGTGGTTAAGCGATGCGGCCAGTGTCTGGGCATCTCCTGCAAAATCCATCAGACGGGTCTGCAAAGCAGGTCCCAGTCCGTTCACAAACACCGCAATGGCCAGCATATCCACCAGCAAAGCAAACTGGTTATGCAACACAAACGGAAACATCACCATAGCCACGGCACTACCGGAAAGAGACAATAAAGCTGCAAAATTAATACTGCGGTCAGCCAGCCATGCCCCAAAATTTGTGCCGCTCAGCATAGCAACACCCCAGGCGACCATAAAGCCCATCACTTCCCACTCTGGCACGTGTGTCACCTCAACCAGAACCGTTGTCAGATAGGTGTAAATACCAAACATGCCTCCAAACCCGATCGCCGCTGTCAGCAGGGTCAGCATAACCTGCACATTACGCATCACGGCAATTTCACGCAGTGGAGAGTTTTTCCGGTTTGGCCAGTCAGCAGGAATACAAAACCACACGCCGGCAAATATACATAAACCCAGCAGGCCTATTACCAGATATGAAACCCGCCAGCTGGCATGATTAGCCGTAAATGTTGCCAGCGGAGCCCCAATAAGCGTTGAAATCGCAATACCTGACAATACCTGCCCTACGGCCTGACCGCGCTTTTTACGCTCTGCCATAGAAGCGGCAACCAGAGCTGAAATACCAAAAATAGCACCATGAGGCAGACCGGTAACAAAACGTGCAGCCATGACAGCCGAAGGCGATGAAAGAGACACGCACAGAATGTTACCAAACGCAAACAGCAAGAACAGCAAAAGCAGCAGTTCCCTGCGCGACAGGCGCGCGCCAAGAATGGTGATCAGCGGAGCACCAATGACAACCCCTATTGCATAAGCCGTGATTGCATACCCGGCTGATGACGCAGAAAGTCTGAGGGATTCGGCAAATTCCGGCAGCATGCCCATAATGGCAAACTCACCTGTGCCGACAACAAAAGTGCCTGCCGTCAAAATCAGCATAGCCACTAATCTGCCATGAGGGGCCTCAACAGGAGGCATAGCACTACTGATGGGCGGTATCGGTTCTGAGGACATAAACAGAGCTCTGATGACATAAAAAGAAGCGGCAGCTCAAAATATATTGCTACCCGCCACAAAGAAGGGCTGTGTGCCTATCATCTTTTTCGTCACCATTCGAGTCTGAGACGTAACGAAAAATGCCCGGCCACAACAGACCGGGCATTTTTACAACATTTTTCCTGACAATTAAAAAACTTAGACTGCTTTTTTAGCAAGATAACCCACCAGACGACGAGAAAAAGCATTCACGTCTTTAGGAGGTTCACCGTTCTGGATGCTTGCAACATCAAGCAAAATCAGTGCCAGCTCATCAACCGACTGACCCGCCTTAGCCATATCTGCCAGATGATGCACTACAGGATGTGTTGGATTCAGCTCAAGAATCGGCGTCACACCGGGCATACTCTGATTGCTGCGCTGCATCAGTTTTTGCAGCTGCAGGTCAGGTCCTCCTTCAGGGGCTGTCAGCACCATCGCGCTGTCAACCAGACGGTTCGTCGCTCTGACATCTGAAACCGCTTCACCCAGAGATGCCTTGAGAGCCGGAATAAGGGCTTCCATTTCAGCTTTCTCAGCATCACTCTCAGCTGGTGCACCAAACTTCTCAAGGTCACTCTGCCCCTGCGCCACATTACGCAGCGTTTTTCCTTCATAAGAGGACAAACGATCAGGCCAGAATGAATCTACGGCATCAGAAAGCAGCAGAACCTCAATACCACGCGCCTTGAAACCCTCGATCTGAGGTGAGGTCTCAAGAGAGGCTGCACTATCACCTGTCAGATAATAAATTGCTTCCTGCTCAGGCTTCATGCGACTGATATAGTCATCAAACGAGGTCAGCCCCTCAACAGCACTGGAACGGAAACGACACAGTGCTGCAACTTCATTACGGTGCACCGGGTCATCCCACATGCCTTCTTTCAGAACCGGACCGAAGTTCTCCCAGAAAGAGGCATAAGACTCGCTGTCTTTCGCGCGGGTTTTCAGCTCAGACATAACTTTGCCTGTGACTGCTTTACGAATACGGACCAGAACAGGTGTTGCCTGCAACATCTCACGTGAGACATTGAGAGGCAGGTCTTCTGTGTCAACCACACCCTGCACGAAGCGCAGCCAGGGCGGAAGAATCTCTGCTTCATCCGTAATAAACATACGGCGCACATGCAGTTTCACGCGGCTTTCGCGGGTCTGTTCTGCAAATTCAAAGGGGCGGCTGCCTGGCACAAACAACAATGCTGAAAATTCAATTGTACCTTCAGCACGCCAGTGCAGGGTGTCCCACGGTGTGTCGAAATTATGCGTTGTATGGCGGTAAAAATCGTTCAGCTGTTCCTCAGTAATCTCGCTGCGTGGCTTCAGCCACAGCGCGGTTCCTTCGTTCGCTGCTTCTTCTTTCCCTTCACGCATAATGGTCACAGGCCATGAAATGTGATCAGACCATTTTTTAATTATGCTCTGCAACCGCCATGGATCAAGAAACTCGTCCGCATCCTCTTTAATATGGAGCGTAATATCTGTGCCGGGCTTATCTCGCGTAGCAGGAGAGAGCGTATATGCGCCCTTACCTTCTGAGGTCCAGCGCCATGCCTCGTCAGAGCCGGCACGGCGTGACACAACATCAACCTTATCTGCCACCATAAAGGCTGCATAAAAGCCAACACCAAACTGACCAATCAGACTTGGGCGATCTTCTGGTTTTGCATTAGACAACTGGGCACCAAAAGCGCGTGTGCCAGAACGGGCAATAGTGCCAAGGTTGGCAACCAGCTCGTCGCGGGTCATACCGGTGCCATCATCGCTGATAGTCAGCGAGCGGGCATCTTTCTCAGGGTTAATACGAATACCTGCGCCGTCTGGCAGGGAAAGAGCACCATCTGTCAGAGCTTCAAAGCGGCGCCGGTCAGTGGCATCAGCCGCGTTAGCGACCAGTTCGCGCAGAAAAATCTCACGCTCTGAATAAAGTGAGTGAACAACGAGGTCGAGCAGGCGCCCCACTTCTGCGCTAAATTCCCGTGTTTCGGTTCCTGCTGCGCTGCTGGCTGCATCTGTCATAATCATAGATCTCCGCGTTTTGCGTCCTGTATGCATCACAAGCACAAAAGCCCCTGCCCGCAGGCCAGAAGCTTTCACCTTCTGCATCACAGGCAGAGATGAGGAGAGAAAAGAGAGTTTTCAATATGCCTGTTTCATGTTTCTCTGACTTTATTCTCTTTTAGCCTGCTCTGCCTTTATATGAGGCCAGCCAGAGCAAAGAGTAGCACGCAAAAACAGAGTAGATCAGCCCACACATTAAAGGCCCGAACATGCTGCAACATCTCAAAGCTCTGGTGCACAAATGGTTTCGAAAGCCGACGGGCCGTAATCCTTCTGCCGCAGGCAACCCTCCACTGGCCGTTTTTACAATGGCGTACAATGAGCATGATATGCTGCCCCTGTGGGCACAACATTACATCCGTCAGGTCGGAGCAGGACACGTCTATATTCTTGACCACGGAAGCGATCATTTACCGCCTCTGCCCGGATGCAGTGTTATAACACTCAAGCGGGATGAACTGGATGAAATTGAACGCACAAAAATCGTTGAAAATTTTCAGCAAAAACTTCTTCAAAACTATCGCTTTGTCCTGTTCACTGACTGCGACGAATTTCTGATTGCCCGGCCTCAACAGTACCTCTCTTTGCGCGATTATGCACAAAACTGCCCTTACAAAACGGTACAGTGCGTTGGTGTTGATGTTATACAACAGGAGGCGGATATGCCACCTGTCCGGTGGCATCAGCCAGTCCTGCACCAGCGCCCTTATGGCGCCATACGCCCGTGGTCATGTAAGCCCTTACTGTCATCTGTACCTTTATCCTGGCAACCAGGTTTTCACACATGCGATCAGCCTGCGACACTCGACACCAGTCTCTGGATGATACATTTAAAATATGCTGATCAAAAAAGAACATTGCAGAGATTATCTCTGACACGATCTCTGCAATGGAGCCAGCAGGCAATCCGACTCAGGCACGGAGACTCTCACCGCATCAGCGATGAGAAACTTATTGATTTTTTCAATATTTTTCAAAAAAATAAATCTGAAAAAAACCTGGATAAACTTGACCTCAGAAATATTATACAGTCCGGCCAGGAAAGCAGCCTTTACCGTATTCCCCATGAATTTATAAATTCACTATAAAAATTATCCGATATTATCTATCTTTTTTGCTACTTTATATACCGTCTCTCTCAGCCAGCTATGCACAGGGTCATTATCCCGTCGGGGGTGCCACGCCTGAAACGCATCAACATAGGGCAGCGCAAAAGGATAATCAAAAGTCGCCAGTCCCGTTTCTGCTACCGGGACATGATTAATAACCATATCGGGTAGTGTTACAATCAGATCAGTATAACGGATGCTATCAACCATCGCTTTGTAATTTGGCACAACAAGAACAATGCGTCGCATTAAGCCATATTGCTCCTGCAATATTTTATCTATCGGGCCGCGGGCACGCCCTCTGCGCGACACACTGATATGATCATAATGTGTCAGGCTTTCAGGTGTAATTCCTTCCTTAAAAATGGGATGATCCTTACGCACAAGCGCCTTCATCATATTATGAAAAAGTGTCTGACGTCTTATCTCTGATTTGAGCATATCTGTAGCTCCGATATAGAGATCTACAGAATCCTTACGCAAGGCAAGGTCGGCCTCATCATCAAATTCAGGGGCAAAAACCAGCTCGCAGTTCGGGCAGTCACGCCGCAGGGCTTCAAGTAAAGGCAGCGCCAGGACAGAAATCACCACATCATTCGCCCGAATAACAAATTTAGGCGACATAAGGTGAAGGTTATCAAGCACACGGGTTTCAACCAGTGTATCTGCAGCTCTTACAACCTCCTGCACCCGGTTTAAAATACCCAGAGCAAAGGCGGAGGCAATCAGGTGGCGTCCGCAGGGCACCAGAAGGGGATCACCGAACACAACACGCAACTTAGCCAGGTGACGGCTCATAGCCGGTTCGCTGACGTTCATACGCTGTGCTGCCACAGAAACACTCTGTTCTTCTATCAGAACCTGAAGGAAGCGCAGCAAATCAAGATCATATCCTCGCATGCCGGCACCTTATCATTACACCTAACGAAAATAAAATTTATAATCATTCCGGAAAGTGGAATCCTGAAATAATCAGAATGAGGGTTTTCTTCATTTAAGTTCCAGTGATTATTCCACCATCTCTCTTCAGACCACCGGAAGCCGGAAAATCACTATGGACGCAGCTACAACACATATCAGTCCTGCCCCTGAGGCTGCTGCGCCTGTTATCCATGCGGCCCCTCCTGTGCCCTCCTACATCCCGCCTTTTGGGCTGCGTACTGTTATCGGGTGCCTGGGGGTACTGATGGCAGTACATATCGTAGGGTTTAACGAACACGTCACACAAATCGGCCTGGCAGATATCAGGGGAGCCATGCACATAGGCCACGACGAGGGCACATGGTTTATCACTATATACGAAGCCTTTAATATTGCCTCTATGGCCTTCACCCCATGGTTTTATGCAACTTTTTCTATTTATCGTTTTGCCATCTTCATGACGGCGATTGCCGCTTTACTGGGCATCCCGGCCCCGTTTATGCCTGATGTCACCTCGCTGTGCGTGCTGCGTGCCTTTCAGGGGCTGGCATCAGGTTGTCTGCCCCCCATTCTCATGACGGTCATGCTCAAATACCTGCCACCTCAGATCAGAGTATTCGGCATTGGTGGCTATGCCATGAGCGCAACATTTGGCCCCAACCTTGGTCTGCCTCTTGAGGCATTCTGGTTTGAGCATGTTGGCTGGCACTGGCTGTACTGGGAGGTTATTCCTATGTCTGCCGTCGCTGTTGCAATGATGGCTTATGGCCTGCCCCGTGACCCGGTGCACCTGGAACGCTTTAAAAAATTCAACTGGCTTGGTGTGTTAACCGGCCTGCCTTCCATCTGCGCGCTGGTCACAGTGTTGTATCAGGGTGATCGGCTTGACTGGTTTCGTTCCCCGCTGATTATCAACCTGACATTCTGGGGTATGGCTGCTTTTATTGTTTTCGTTATTAACGAAGCCTGTCACCCCAGCCCTTTCTTTAAGGTGCAGTACTGGAAATCCCGCAATATTCAGTCTGCTCTGCTGTCGCTGGTCGGTATCCTTGCCATTTGTAGTCTCCTCTCAGAAATACCGGCGACATACCTTGAGGAAATAAGAGGCTACAGACCTATTCAGACTGCCCCGATTTCTCTGGTTGTGGCTCTGCCACAGCTGATTATGCTGCCTCTGATTGCCGCCATATGCAACAGTCGCAAAGTAGACTGCCGCTATATTCTGGCAGGTGGCATGCTGTGCTTAGCCGCAGCATCATGGCTGGGTACCTGGCTGACACCTGACTGGGTGCGTGACAATTTCTACATTATCCAGATCCTGCAGGTCTTTGGTCAGCCTATGACTGTCATCGCTACACTGATGCTGGCAGCACTAACCCTGGGGCCGGCAGATGGTCCTTACATTTCGGGTATGGTGAACATGCTTAAAGGGCTGGCTAATGCCGTGGCTTTTGCCATTTTCTCAGTCATGACACGTCGTCGCGAGCAATATCACTCTGCCATGCTGCTCGACCATCACGGGAATAATGGCCTGGCTTTGCAGGGTATGGGCAACCCGATTGGTCAGCAGCTTTCAAATACATCGCCCGATGCAGGGCATGTCACCCACAATACACTGGAGGTTTTTCATACCTTCATCCACGAGCAGGCACTCGTGCTCGGACTGGCAGATATTTACTATATCCTTATCTGGGTCTGCCTGTTCTTTGCTGCGCTTAATCTCATCCTGCCGCGCCGCATTTACCCGCCCAGCGCCCCCGCTGCGACGGCCCCTGCACACTAACTTTTGCGGAACAGACACATGCTTTATAAAAAACCTCTGCTTTATGCTGGTGGTGCGGCAATCGTGCTCACTGCCGCCGCCTGGGGCGGTGCCCGCCTGGTAACGGGCAATGGCGTTGACCAGTATACAAATGATGCCTACATCACTGCCGATTTTACGGCCGTTGCCCCTAAAGTCGCAGGGCGTATTGACCGCGTTCTGGCAGAAGACAATGAAGCCGTTAAAGTCGGCCAGGAACTCGCTCATATTGAAGATGATGACTACCGGGCAGCTCTTGAAGCAGCGCAGGGCCGCCTGAAAGCCGCTCAGGGTTCTGTTGATAACCTTAACGCTGAGCTGACACAGCAGGATTCTATCATCGCTCAGGCAAAAGCTGCCGTTCAGGCTGATGAAGCGACTTTGCTGTTTACACGCCAGAATATGACACGGTACCGCACCCTTTCATCAGGTGGTGCAGGTACAACTGAACAAAAACAGGCTGCTGAAGCCCATGAAAAAGAAGCTGAAGCCACCCTGCTGCGTGACCAGGCTGCAACGACCAGTGCTATCAGCCAGATTGATGTTTTAAAAGCACGCCGCACACGGGCTGAGGGGGAGCTGCTTCAGGCGCAGGGAGACGCGCATCAGGCTGAGCTGAATCTGTCTTACTGCACCATTCCGGCTCCTGTTTCAGGCATTGTGGGGGAGCGTGGCGTACGTGTAGGGGCATATGTACACCCGGGCACTGCAATTCTTGCTATTGTACCAACAGATAAAGCCTATGTTCTGGCAGATTTTCAGGAAACACAGCTTACTCACGTACAAACGGGGCAAAGTGCAACAATATGGGTTGATACCTTCCCTGGCCATCCGCTCAAAGCACATGTTGACTCCCTTGCCCCGGCAACCGGCGTCGCCTTCGCGCCTATTCAGCCCGACAACGCCACCGGCAACTTTACAAAAGTTGTGCAGCGTATTCCGGTAAAGCTGACATTTGACGATGGCCAGCCCCTCGCCTCCAAAGTGCGCGTAGGTATGTCAGTCGAAGTCAGTATTGATACTGCTTCTACCCCTTCAGGTCCTCATGCCGGTGATGCTCGCTATGTCTGGCACTGATTTTTCTCATGCACAGCGCAGTGTGCGTCTGCCACTGCGTTATGCCCTGACCTCTGTCTGTCTGGCAGCTTTAAGCGCCTGCACAGTTGGCCCTGACTATCACAAAACAGCTATTAAAACGACGAACGCATGGCACCAGAGTGTTACTCCGCAAAACAGCCATCCCGTCACAGCATCTGCTGACCCGCAATGGTGGAAAGAGTTTAACGACCCTACCCTGACAGCACTGGAGCAGGAGGTTGCCAGTGCTAACCTTGACCTGCAGGTTGCGTCTCTGCGACTGCAGCAGAGTGAAGCTGAACGCAAAATTGCGAGTGCGGCACAAATGCCCCATCTCGGTGCAAATGCGTCTTATGCCCGTGAGCGCGCCAGTAGCAATGGTATTCTTGGTCTACTGGGAAAAATGGAGCAATCCACTCCTGGTGACATCGCCAGCGGAGCCCAGGGCTTTGGCCCCGCAGCACTGCCCGGCAGCGTTGGCAACCCCTCATTCAATCTGCCACAATATGGTATGAATGCCTCGTGGGAAGTCGATCTGTGGGGACATGTGCGCCGACAGGTCGAGGCAGCAACAGCAGCCCTGCACGCAAGCGAAGATATGCGGCGTGACGTGATCGTCTCGCTAATGGCGGAAACGGCACAAAATTACATAGACCTGCGCGGCGTACAGGCGCAGATGGCTATTCTTGACCATAATATCAATATTGCCCGCAACAGCGTGAAACTCACGAACATGCGGTTTGCACAGGGTGCTGCAACCAGGCTGGATGTCGCGGATTCAACCGGGCAGCTCCGTGGATTTGAAGCCCGGCGTGCTCCGCTTGAACGCCTGCAGGTGCATCTGCTCAACGCACTAAGCTTTCTGGTCGCACGCGAACCAGGCACTCTGAACGAACGTCTTGGCAAAGCCGGGCCAATTCCGCCTGTTCCTGCAAACCTGCCTGTGGGCCTCCCCTCTCAGCTGGCAGAAAGACGCCCTGACATTCGTATGGCAGAAGAACGCCTGCATGTTGCTACCGCCAGCGTTGGCGTAGCCGTCGCTGACTTCTTCCCCCGCATCACGCTGTCAGGCAGCCTTGATATACAGGCTCTGCAATTTAGCGGCCTGGGGTCATGGGCTTCACGTCAGTATGGGTTTGGGCCAACGGCAACTTTCCCGATTTTTGAGGGTGGACGCCTGCTGGGTCAGTACAGACTACGTAAAGCACAGCAAAGAGAAGCTGCTATTATGCTGCACCGCACCGTGCTGAAAGCATGGGAAGAAGTGGATAATGCCATGGCTGACCTTGCCACAGCGCAGTCTGAACGGGACAGGCTACGCGAAGCAGTAGCCCAGAACGAAATTGCCGTTGAAACAGCTCAGGCACAGTATAAAGCTGGTTCTTCAGACTTTCTGTCTGTGCTGACAGTGCAAAATCAGCTTCTGGCCTCACAGGCCCGCTTTGTTGAAGCCACCACCGAAATTTCACGCTCAGTCACCCGGCTCTACCGTACCCTTGGCGGTGGATGGGAAAATGCTTTTCCTGTCACCCGGTCTTCACACAGCTAGGTAAAAAGGATCATACCTCATGTTAAAAGTCAGGCGTGCAGAAACACTTGGTCAGGTCACAGATGGAGAAGCACACCTGCACTGTCACTTCGCATTCGGAGCGTATAACGACCCGGCACATATGCACAATGGCCGGTTACGGGTAGTAAACCAGATCAGCCTGCCTGCTCAGGCACAGTATGTGGCGGGCCCCGAGAAAAATGTTGATATTGTAACCTGGGTTACGCAAGGCTCAGTTACAACACAGTGCGAACACTTTCACGCTGAGACCATCAACAAGGGTGATATACAGGTGTTGTGTACTGCTACCGGATGCACCGGCCTGAGCTGGAAGGCTGGTGCAGAAGCAGCACAGCTCCTGCAGTTCTGGTTTTTGCCTGACTGTAAAGGCGGCATCCCCATGCAGGAAATCCGGAATACCAGCGGATATCCTGACACAACAGGGTTTCGTATTATTGCCTCCGGTTTTCCCGATGACGACCCCGAAGAAGAAGAAACGATCAGAGATGGTGCACCAGCAGCCCTACTGGGCAGCGGGCGCCTTTTGCACACCACTCTCAGCGCCGGTGAGGGGGCCCGCTACCAGACCACACCAGGGCGCTCGCTCTTTCTGCTCGTTGTCAGCGGGACTGTCACACTTGAAGATACCACACTTGATGCTGGTGACAGTGCCGCCATTTCTGAGCAGCAGGAGCTCCTCATCATAGCACAGAGCGATGCCTCCGTGCTGCTTGCCGACACAGCATACGACGCTTCTTAACCGGCGTGCGCGATATGACGGGCCAGAACCTCTGGTGTACAAACGGTCTCAGCCTGGCAGAGCCTGCTCTGCAGCACCTGAGGCTGACCATGATCTGCCCTGTCTGCGACCGGTAAAGTTTCACGCAGCTGCTTCAGGCTCTGATGGAAAATAACGAATTTAACCTGATTTTTTCCATCTGGCATCTGCCAGAGTTCAAACCCCAGAACAGTGTCTGGTGCTGTTGGGTCAGGCTGATCTTTAAATGACCAGTCAAGGCCAAATAGAGCTGACAGCATATCAAGTGTGGTATCATGCCCCGCAAAAACAACAACTTTTGCATCCTGCGGGAAAACTGCCTCAGCAGGCGACGGCGGCACTTTATTATCGAGCAGAGCAAGAATGGCTGAAACCAGAAACTGACCACGACGCGCAGCCAGGGCCGGCATACGCCTTATAGTTTCACTCTGATAATTATGAGCTGGCAACACTATATTGAGCAAAGCAATCTGACTATCATCAGATGATGAGGCCGGCAGGCTGACCGTTGCAGGCAAACCCTGTGCGTATTCTAACAGCAGATTTTCAGAAACTGTTGCTGAAAGTGCCAGACCACCAGAAGCGTGAGGAGCACCTTTTTTCCAGGTCAGGCGTGCAGGAGCTGTAAAACATATAGCTGGCGTATGCCCGCACCCTTCAGGATCAAAGAGCTTTTGCAGCGTCTCCTCAGCCTCTCTGACATCCTGGGGTAAAGCACCAGCCTCATCATGACGGTAAACTGCCTGTAAAATGGCAGAAATATTATGCTGATCAGCATAAGCATGACCGCTGGCCAGGGCATTAAACAACGGATCTTTCTGACCCGGAGCCAGAGAATGTGCCTGGGAAACACATCCGCCGCTCATACTCTGCGCAAGAATATCTCCTGTTTGACGCGTACGGGTATCCGCCGCATCAGCCCAGACAAAAAGTGATGATGTGTGCGGGCATACCTGTTTTTCTGCTCCACCCAAACCAGAAAACGGGGCATAATAATGCCTGATAAAATCACCCATCAGGTGCAGGTCTGCCCGGCCATGGTCCGTCAGCTGCCCCGGAGGTACAGGCCAGGGGCTCCATGAACGACCGGTTTTTACGTTAAGCGTCTCAATTTTTTGTGTCGGGCTGCGAATACCATGGCGGGCCACCAGTACAACATGCTTAAGAACCGCTCCGGAAGGCGGTGCACTCTGCTCACTGGCAGCAGCGGACGACACTGATAAAACAGAAAAAAGGGCAGCGCACAGAGCGCCCTGTGAAATACGAGAGAAAAAAGCAGACAAATTCAGCCCTTCGGAAGTGCCCGGGCAGCCTTCTCGCTCAGGCGTGTCACAAGCAACTGGTTAATACGAAACCCTTCAACATCGACAACTTCAAAACGATAGCCTGCCTGGTCCACTCTGTCCGTCTTGCGTGCCATGCGCCGCAGACGGTGCATAACAAACCCGCCTATCGTATCAAACTGTGTGCTGTCTGGCAGATCTGCCAGATGGAGCTCACGCATGACATCACCAATCGGGGCAGCTCCGTCAATCAGCCACGAGGTTTCATCACGACGCACGATGGCCTGCTCGTCAAACGGGTTCGCCAGACCGTCCATCAAAGCACCCATAATATCTTTAAACGTGATAAGCCCGACAACCAGACCATATTCATTCACGACCAGAGAAAAACCGACACCATGCGTATCAAACTGCGCAAGCGTGTCCCACAAATTCAGGGTTTCAGGAACAGAGAGGACATCACGACGCATTCTGAAGATCGGATCAGCCGGTATTGTCTCCCCCGGAACCGGAGGGATTGTCGGGTCAACGACTGAGGCCAGAACATCCTCCGAACGGATAGAACCGACAACCTTATCAAGCCCGCCATTACATAGCGGGTATCGCGAATAAGGCTTTGCTCTTACTTTTTCATGGTTACTACGGGCAGTGTCCTGCGTATCGAGAAAAACAATCTCATCGCGCGGGGTCATTGCTGATGTCACGGAGCGATCCTGCAAACCCAGCACATTTTCAATCATCTGATGTTCCTGCTCAAGCAGAACACCCGAAGCCGTACCAGCGGCTAAAATAGCGCGTAAATCTTCAGGTGTGACAGGTTCAACAGCAGAAGCTGCCGGAATTTTAAGAGCACGCAAAACCGCATCAGAAATTTTAGAAAAAATCCAGACAACCGGATAAAGAACACGCAGGGCAAATTTAGGAAACCAGCCTATGCTCAAAGCAACTTTATCAGGAGCATTCATTGCCACACGTTTTGGCAGCAGGTCAGCAAACAGAACAAAAACACCAGTAACAAAAATAAAACTGGCAGCAGAACCAAGCTTTTCAGCAAGCCCTGGCCCGACACCCCAGTATGTCAGCAAAGCGCCAAAGGGCGGAGACAGCATTTCTGAGCTGACAATCCCCCCCAGAATACCAACACCATTAAGACATATCTGCAGGACCGTCATGACCTGTCCGCTATTGCGGCGCAAAGCAAGAAAAGCCTGAGCCCGATGATCACCTGCCTCAGCACGCGAGCGCAGCCTGACCTCACGCGCAGCAGCGAACGAAATCTCAGACAGAGAAATCAGAATACTAACCGCAATAAGAAGAAAAAGGGTCAGAAGCCCCAGTAAAAAAAGGATCAAAGGAATGCTCTGGATAAGATAATGCACGACGTGCTTCGCGGCTGACTATACCCTTTATAGCCTGTAATGCCTAGGCTTATGACCTGTGAGACAAATGAGTTGTTAAGCAGTCAGGCTCATGTTTTTAATATACGAAGCATGTTACGAAACAAAATTACACAGGATATAAACCATAAATGATAAAAAAAATATAACAAAATAAAACGATTTAAAATATAAAATTAATAATAACCTCTTTTAATTTATAAAAATTAAAATAAAAATATAAATATTAAGCCATAAATAAAAATATAAACTTCATAATTTATAATTATATTATTTTTTTTGATTATTTTAAAAAAAAATACCAAAAAAAATCACAATATAAGAAATTGTTATTTTTTATAACAGGTTGCACTGTTTTCTTTTTTGCTTATGGCTAATAAGCATGGTTTTATGCAATAGTCTAAGAATTAGTTCAGTCACCAGCTGTCATACCAAAGGGATGGCAGTCACAAAACCAGAGAGTCGTCTATGAAGCTGAAACAACTCCCTCTCCTCATGGCCCCTGTTCTGATGCTGGCCGCCTGTGCGCAGACGCCCATGGGACCAACAGTGATGGTACTGCCAGGCAAAGATAAGTCTTATGCAGAATTTGCTCAGGAGCAGTCCTTCTGCAAATCGCAGGCAAACTCTGCTGTAAGCGGGCAGGCTGAAAACCAGAACCATCGCGCCCTGTTAGGTGGCCTTGCCACAACCGCACTGGGTGCTGGCCTTGGTGCTGCTATTGGCGGCGGCTCAGGTGCTGCTATTGGTGCTGGTGCAGGCGCACTGGGTGGCGGCCTTGGTGGAAGCATGTACACCAACAACCAGCAAGGCGGCATTCAGACCCAGTACAACAATGCCTATGCACAATGCATGGTTGCCTATCACAACGTACTCGGCCAGTAAGTCGTCAGTATAACAGAGCAGGTACAAAACCTGCTCTGTCTCTCCCGGTAATTCCGGCCGGGAAAGGCTCTTTACCCCATGCCCTCCTCCTCTTCTGTTGCAGCTGTTATTCTGGCGGGTGGCCATGGAACCCGCATGAGCGGTTGTGAAAAGCCCCTGCTATCCCTACAGGGCACACCAGTACTCTCCGTCATTCTCAGAGCGTTGCAACGCTCTTTACCGACAAGTTCCATAGCACTCAGCACTAACAGCCCGGCCTCGCTATATGCCGCATGGAAGTTACCTTTGCTGCGGGATGATACAACAGATACCGGCCCTCTGAGCGGACTTCTGGCAGGACTAAAATGGGCGAGACAATCAGGCGCTGATACATTAGTGACAATACCGGGTGACACACCCTTTATTCCTGACACATTAACCTTTGACCTGGCTCCCGCTCCGGCGGTGGCTATATCTGATGGCCGGCGGCATCACCTGGTTGCTTCATGGCCTGTAAGCTGTGTCGAAAATTTACAAAACTGTCTTTCAGACAAAGAGAATAAACATAAACGCCGCGTGCGCCTGTTTGCAGATACCCTCGGCATGAAAGAGATTTCTTTCTCTGCTTCACCTTATGATCCATTTTTTAACATCAATACACCCGATGATTATGCAACAGCATGCCAGATTATGCAGAGTATAAAAAATGATTTCTAAATCACTTATTTTTTCATGGGATACAAAAAAAATTACAGGTCATGGCGTTTCAGAGCACTCTTTAAAACTGGCAGATGAAACACCCGTCACTTTTATTATCAACAGCATTTCTTATGCAACAATGATGATAACAGCTGAAAATATTGAAGATTATAGTTACGGTTTTTTAAAAACAGAACGCCTTGTTTCCTCACCGGATCATATTCGCTCGCTAACCATAGATACAACAGAAAATGGCATAACAGTTAACGTGCTTATAAAAGGAAGCGATTTTAAAAAAATCCTTCAATCACAAAGAAACATGACAGGACGCACCGGTTGTGGCGTTTGCGGCACGCAGGATCTTGAAACACTGCACACGAACCTTCCTTCCGTTGCACAAAAACCACCTGTAACGCAGGCTGCTCTGCTTAAAGCACTCAATGAGCTCCCTCACCTGCAAATATTAAACAAAGCTGTGCATATGGTTCATGGTGCCGCCAGATGCAGCGTAAATGGTGATATCCTTGCCGTACGCGAAGATATTGGCAGACACAACGCACTGGATAAGCTGATTGGAGATGGTTTAAGAAATAATATTGATTTTTCAGAAGGGTTTTGCCTTATTACAAGCCGCTGCTCATATGAAATGGCACAAAAAGCCATTATTGCCGGCTTTACAACACTGGTTGCCATCTCTGCACCAACTGTGCGTGCACTACACCTGGCACAACAGGCTGGCCTGACACTCATCGGGCTTGCCCGACCAGAAAGCCAGTTTATCTTTACACAGCCTGAGGCTACTCACCCACCAGCTTAAAATGCAGCCTGAAGGCGCGTCACAACAGAATTCCCATTACGACCGGATATATTATAAGGCAGCTGATTTCGTGTCACAATAAAATGGTTATAATCAAGCATAACCCTGAAGTGACGATTAGGGTACCAATTCACACCACCAGCCCATACTGTTTGCTTTCCCCCTCTTATACCAGCCGATAAATCATTAAGATCTGCGACACTATATCGCCCTGACACCTCAAGCGCGCCCCACTGACCATGCTGAGGATCAAAATCTGCCTCAACACCAGGAGCAGAAAAAGCTCCCTGCCTGATGTCATAAGCACGCGGCTTACCCAGTATAGTATAAGTTGCTTCACCATAGTACCCATCAAAATTAACGACAGGCAGACCACGCTCGCTGCGCTGTACACCAATATGATAGTACTCCCCTATCATAATCATTCGTCGCCAGCGCAGGCCAAGCTCCGGGCCTGCCGCCCAGACAGGCCCTGTATTACTAACCGTAGCAGAAATAAGCTTTGTACCTGTCAGACCTGCCTCTGTCGCCTCTCCCGGAGAGTAACGTCGGCCGGCAGAGTTTTGTGTCGTTTTAAATGCACTCAGTGCTGAAATTCCAACATGTATATCGACATTTTTTGAGATATAAGGACGGCCGGCTACACGCAGGGTTGCACCAGTCTGGCTGTCAGAAACTGTAGAATCGTTCCCTCTGGTTCCATAACTCTGCCCCGTAAAATATCCTGCTATCCACCAGCGTTTTTCATAGTGCAAAGCCCCCGCACTAAAGCGGGAATCTCCTGCAGCTATGTTACGCACAATATTAGTAATGCCCGGCCGCTCAAGCATCTGAAAATTGTTGGAACTTTGCGAATCATAAAATGTTACGCGTGGCTGAAAATAGCCAACTGTTACATAAGTATGAGAAAAACCTGTATAATTGATATTTGCTTCATATAAACTGACTTTTCCGTCTGAACTGCTTGATCCCCAGTCGGGAGTAACATTCGCTATCCAGTTTTTATATCGAAAAGAAACCGGCAGCCTGAGACGACGTAAATTTTGTGTCAGTCCAGGAAAATTTCCCTTCGTTTCACCAGGGCGCGGAGACATACCAAAAAAACCACCAATATCTTCATGCAGGGCAAGCCCCACTGAAAAAGCATAAGCGGCATCAGCAGAAGCAATAGTAAACCGCCCACGAGGAAAACCTATAATCATGCCTCCCACGCGTACGTTTTCATCTTTCTGTGTAGCCCAGTGAAAATGCTTCCACGACTCAACAACACCACGGTCAGAAGGCGGTGTACCAATTTCAGATAAACGCAGAATATTATACTGTGAGGCACTATCAGAAAATTTTATTGCAGGGTCAGATGGGCCAGACACGACATGACGCACTTTTTGCTCAGACAACTCAGCAGCCGGGAGCAGAGCAGCAGGTGCCGCTATTTTTTTCTGATTATTACGATTAGTCCGTGCTTCACTTTTTGCCAGGCGCACTTTGAGCGATGAAATCTGCCCCATCAGCTCACGTCGCATAGCAACCATCTCACGTCTTAACTCCTGTATCTCAGCAGCATCAGAAGATGCAGCCAGAGCCGCTGACGCATTACCTGTTGCCAGACATGAGAACAAAAAAAAGCCTGAAGAGAATACTGTGCGGCGCATCAGACACCATTGTAATTACAAAATCACCTCTTCTTTCGATTATAAATGAAATTTATTTTATTTATATATAATTTTGGTAACTTTAATATAAAAATGGCTCGCCTTTGCAGGCGAGCCACACAGTCTTATGCAATCTTAAGTTTAACTTACTTCCATGAAGACAAAATAGATGTTTTTACAGCCGGTGGCAAAGTTACATAGTCCAGCCCGGTAGCAAGGCTATCGCCTTTTTCAAAACCCCAGGTGAAAAATTTCTTCACAGCTTTACTACGTGCTGCATCAGCCGGAGCAAGCGGCACCAGAACATACGTTGCAGAAACAATCGGCCAGGCACCTTGTCCGGGAGTGTCGAGCAGATCAACCGCGAAATGATCAGCATGCTGCCAGTCTGCTGAAGAGGCTGCCTGAGCAAAGCTCTTCTGGCTGGCTTCTACATTTTCACCGGCATGATTACGCAGCAATACGGTCGTCAGGTTATTTCTGCTGGCGTAAGCAAACTCAACATACCCGATTGCGCCTTCTGTGTTATGCACCGTAGCCGCAACCCCGTCATTACCGCGTGCGCCCAGACCACCAGGCCATGAGATTGACGTTGCTGCCCCCTGATTTTCTTTCCAGCTGGCAGATGACCGTGCGAGGTAAGACGTAAAAACAAACGTTGTTCCTGAACCATCAGCACGGTGAATAGGAGCAATAGCCATGTCAGGCAGCTTCAGACCTGGATTCAAAGCTGCAATTTTCGGATCATTCCAGTCCGTAATCTCACCGGCATAAATACCGGCAAGCACCGGTCCACTCAGCTTAAGGGTCGCTGTTTTAACGCCAGGCACATTGATAACAGGAACAATGCCACCCATTACGGTAGGAAACTGAAACAAATGTGCTGAAGCAATTTTGGCCGGAGCAAGCGGAGCATCAGATGCGCCGAAATCAACCGTACCAGCCATAACCTGATTTTGCCCGGCACTTGAGCCAACGCTCTGATAATTAACACTCAGTCCTGTTGCGCTGGCAGCGGCATCACCCCATGCCTGATAGATAGGAGCAGCAAAGCTTGAGCCCGCACCGGTAATGCTCTCGGCCAGCGCCGTACCAGAGCATAAACTACCGACAAGACCGGCTGCTGCCATCACTGCAAAACATGACCGTAATGAAAAACGCATCTATCTACTACCTTCTGAGTATCAGCTTTTAACCAGAGCCATAACACTCTTTATTTTAGCCTGCTGCTGCAAAGACTATCATAATCTGCTCTTAAGTTGCATGACTGTTTCATGACACATGAGCAGGTAACCAGATCAGGCAATCCGTGCCCTGACCAACAACACTCTCGATCCTGAAGCGCCCGCCATGACGGGCTATAATATGCTGCACGATCGCAAGCCCGAGACCACTCCCCTGCACGACGGCAGATGTCCTGGGCACACGATAAAACCTCTCTGTCAGACGCGGGAGATGGCGGGCAGCTATACCCGGACCATTATCTGACACCCTTATTTCCACACCGGGATGTCCCGGCCACCCTTTACCAGGTTCTGCATCCCTGCAGGTCACTGTAATTTCAGGTTTATGGTCTCGCGGCAAATCAGAATCCTGTGTGGCATATTTCAGCGCATTTTCAACCAGGTTCATCAGCACCTGCACCATCTGATCAGTATCACCGGCAACAGACTGCACTGACAGGTCAGACACTACAACATGCAGTTTTGTTTTTTGCCGACGACACAGCACCGAAGCCTCACGCTCGAGCTTACGACACAACTCCTCCAGGACAATCTGCCCCCGAGGACGCTGATGCTCAAGCATCTGCACCTTTGAAAGATAAAGCAACCCATCGAGCAGACGCTGCATACGCTGCCCCTGCTCTGCCATAATGGACAAAAACTCTTTCTGCGCATCAGGATCGCCTGCAGCAGGCCCCTGAAGGGTCTCTATAAACCCAAGCAATGCAGCAAGCGGTGTACGAAGCTCATGACTGGCATAAGCCACAAAGTCCGCATGCTGACGCTCTGCCATTTCCATTTTTGTTACGTCGTGCAGAACAACAAAAGTCAGAGCAATATCGCGTGCAAAGCGCTTTTTTCGGTTCTGATCAACGGCGAGAAAATAAGGCGAAAAAACATGCCGCTGGAACAACGCTCTGACAACACGTCGCACAGGTACGTCCTGAACAATCAGAGCCTCTTCCGGCGCCGCATTTCTGGCAGCGTCTTTTTCCTTCAGTCTGTCGAGGCTGCTCTGGAAAGCGGGATGACGCTCTATCGCATTCAGCCCGCCTGAGAACTCTGCCTCAGCATAGGGCGATGTATGCACTATACGACGTTCAGAATCGAGAACGACCATCGCCACCGGCAGGGCAGCCGCAATCGGCTCAATAACAGCCAGCAACCTTGACTGCGACATAGGCCGCAAAAAGCGGTCAGATTTCGCACCGGCCCGATGACGGGAGCGCAACATAAGGGCCGTTACGATACCAGTGATACTGCTCCCGGTGACAACACCTCCCGCAGCGTACAGCAAAGCAGCAGAAAGCATCTGTCACCCTTTTGTCAGAAGCACATTCTCAGGCAAACGGAAGATCAAGGGAGTAGCCCCGGGCTCTTACCGTTCTGATCAGGTCCTGTTCACTCTCATCGTCATTGAGAATCCGCCGCAGACGCCGGATGTGCACATCAACTGTACGAAGCTCTACACAGGAGCTGCGTTCCCACGCGTGCTCCAGAAGTTCCTCACGCGAGAAAACCTGCCCGGGATGCATCATCAGGAACTCAAGGAGACGATATTCCGTTGGTCCGAGAGACAGTTTACGCCCGTTACGCTCAGCCTTATGCTCGACCCGGTCAATGACCATATTTTCAAAGCGCAGCGTTTTGTCTGGCGGTGGCAAACGACGCAGCAGGGCCTTAACACGCGCCAGCAGGGCCTCCATACCAAAAGGCTTAATAAGATAGTCATCAGCACCCGTATCAAGACCACAGACACTATCTGTGTCCTCACCGCGTGCGCTCAGCATAATAATTGGTAAAGATCGGGTTTTAGCCTGACCGCGTACACGGCGGCACACTTCAATCCCTGAAACACCAGGTAACATCCAGTCAAGTAAAACCAGATCAGGCAAACGTGCAGCAATATAATCAAGTGCTGCCTGACCGTCTGCTACAACGTGCACCTCATAACCCTGCTTATCAAGATTGTATGATACGAGGCGAGACAGCGCCGGATCATCTTCCACAACCAGAATATGTGTTTTATGCGTCATAACCTGCTCAACTGCTATTTGGGCGGATCATACGCGTTTATATCAGGCAAACACAACTCTGGCATGAATAATTACAAAATTTCATAAAACCAGAGAGAAACATCATAACATATTGATAAATATGTATAATATTTCTACTTCCCTCCTTTACTGTTTCATGACAGTTTTATGAAAAACATCCGCAGACTACCTCTCTGCCATGCATAAAACATGACAGAGAGAAGTCAGCATCAGGCACCACAGCAAATAACAAGATTGTCGTTGTTGGCATCATACAGCAGATAAGGCCCCGCAGCGAGCACCTGCACTGCAAGCATAGCAACAGAATTTGCTTTACGCTCACCCAGAGAAAGGCAGGCGTTACCTGTTGTCCACCGGCAATCCACCTCCTTACGGGCATCCCAGCCTTTAAGCTCACCACTCTGCAAATGTTCGTCGATAACACGCGTATCATTAAGCTGAAACAAACGAATGTCACCAACGAGAACACCAAGGGAACGACGATCATCAACAAACGCACCAATGGCATCACTTGGACGACTGGCACGCGATACCATACGCACATCTGTAATATCCGGCGGGATCATAAAGACATGGTATCCGTTAGCCTCGCGCACTTTGCGAAGTGTTACGCCACATTCTGAAACAAGATGGAAAGCAGAATCATCTGTCGTAATATGCTGAAGCGGCCTGGAGACACCAATCCCCTCCCGAACAGCCCGTTGCTCAATAGCACGAAAAATAGGCTCAACATGCTCACGCGTCGTTGTCAGTGGCGCTGCTGCATCTTCATCCCAGCTTCTGACGTCACCCCGCTCCATTGTCAGAAGGTTACCATACTGAGCAAACAATGAACGGTTACCGGTATCCAGATAGCTTTCCGTCAGCATACCATTCGCCCAGATAACAGAATGAGACTCAGTTTCGATGTGATAATAGGTATAGCCCGTCAGAGAGTGGTCGTAGAATACTGAACGGCCATTAACGAGCATCCGAACCGGTACAAAATTCCCGTCAAAGAACATGCAGTGTTCACCCGTCACCAGCAGATCTTTATACGGCACACCCGGCGCAATAGCATCCTTAAGCACCCTTACCGGATAGCCCGCAAGATCTTCTGCCAGACCGGGACGGACAAACATATCTTTCTGCCCGGCCCAGGTAATTTTGCTTGTGCAGATTTTACCGGTCTCATGGTCAAAAACATTAACGATGTCACCGGGCCTGAGTTCTTCAACTGCACGATCACCCTCGGGTGTCGCGATCATAGAACCCGCAAGAAAGCAGACCTCAAGCAACAAATAACCATTAGCTGAGTTTGAACTTAAAGAAACACCGGAAGCTTCAATGCCAGTAATATTCAGAACAAAACTTGTTCCATTCTGAAGTGACAACTGAATCTGATCAGCAGACGGAAAGCTCATTGCAACAATATCTGACTGCAACACGCCGGCAATTTCAATACGATCTGAATCTCCTGAACCATGGCCATTAAAGCCCGATATGACAGTCGAAGCAGTACCGCCACTGGCCAGCCCTGAAATAATCAGCCCGCTGTTATTGCTCCCATCCATATAGACTGTCCCGCCACCATCAGGCCAGATGAACAGCTTTCCACCCTCATAAACTGTATTGACCCCTGAAAGAACAGACCCGCTATCCATGACAACAATGCCACCACTACTAACGGATGCATCTCCGAGAGTGCTGCCTGACTGCATAATAACCTTAATACCGTAACTAACCGGCGCATTCAGAAACTTACTTTGGTCACCATAAGTCATCGTAACCGGATCACTGCCGTCTGCCGGATTTTTTTTATCATCATTATTATAGCTTGACATAACTTCCACACCACAACTGCCAGGAAAACCAGAATTATTTCCATTATTCCATTTAATGAAATTAAAGTTAATATGTTTTTTATTTATATGTCAAAGTTTATACTTATTAATAAAATATATATTAAGTTGTTACAAGAAAACATTTTTATATATTTATTAACAAAAACATTAATTTTAAATAGTTTTAATAAATAATGAAATTTAATATAATGTTAATAT
>NZ_JOPI01000026.1:0-43857 GCF_002153695.1 Acetobacter sp. DsW_059 | reverse complement strand
GTGTTTTCCTATTCACTGTCAGAGGCATCAGACTGCTTTCCTAGGGCGATGTCTGATGCCTTTTTTGTTTTTAATGCAAAATCAAGTAGGTGGCGGATAGCAGATGTTCGGCTTTCCATTCCATTCGGAACGCCCCAAGCATCAATTTTCATAACTTCCGTAACAGGCATCACGATAACCAGGCGTTCTTTCGCTTCTTTACGCCGAGCCTCTTTGTATATGTCGTAAGCCTTTTCTTGCAGTGGTTTAATTTTGGGCATTTACGTAACTCTTTTTATGTTCATGCACTGATTGTGCATTACTTTTATGCTTCATTGAAATTGTTATGGCAATAGTTATTTGCACTTATTTTTTTGTGCGTGTAGTTATCGGCTATTGCCGGGGATAAAAAATGACAACGCAAGCAAAACGAAAAAAAAATCAAAAGTCTGAAAGCCTAACAATACGGCTTGATCCCAAAATGCGCTTTGCTCTGGAATTTGTCGCGCGCCTAAAGGGGCAGACAATTACAAAGGTAATCGAGCGTGCCGTGACAGATGCTGCGGAAATTACTTATACTGGAGATAATAAGAACTGGCTTCACTATTGGGACGTATGCGATGGAGTTAGATCTATCCGCTTAGCTATGGATTCTGATACAAACCCAACATTCGATGAAGATGAATTACTAGATTTTATAAAAATACATTGGAATTATTTTTCTTCCACCAATAATTTACTCTATCTAAAGAGAGAAAACATTGATGTTTTGTGGCCAAAAATTGAAGATTTGTTAAAAATATGGCGTGAATGCAAATCTTCTGATCGCCTACGCTGCGCACGAGTTATGAAAGAGATATTGCGCAATTCCGGACTATCCGATCAATCGTGGGAAGCTTCTTACAAAGATGAAGATTTATTGGTGGATAGGTCTGACGCTGGAATCCCCTTCTGACTCCCCAACCGTCCGCCGTACGGGCATGCTTCGTAAGGAAGGAGGAGTCGTATGATTGCACCGAGTAAACAGCGTCTAAAAGAATTGTTGACGTGGATTGCCGATATCGAAGCGCATAAAGGATATCCAATATCAGAGGGGCCCAAGAACCCTGACGGCAGCATACCTAAAGAGGTGTTCAGTGATATAAAGTATCTTGCTGACCACGGGCTTTGTCAGCCTGCATATCTGGAACAGCACTATGATATGCACTGGCATTGGGCGGAGCCGGTTCGTATCACAACGCAGGGACTTGATTGGCTTTCGGCAGATGGCGGGTTAACCGCTGAGAAAAGAACCCTGACGGTCAAATTTGATGAAGACCAGTTCAGAGCGTTGCTGATTGCTAAGGCTGAGCAATCCGATGCGACAGAAGAAGCAAAAAGCAAGTTAAAAGAGGCAATTTCGAAATGTCCTACTGTCGTGTTACAAGCGGCCTTAACGGAAGCGACGAAGGCGGGGATTGCTGCCCTTCCACATGGCTTCCAATGGCTTGAAAAACTCTTTGTCGGTTAATGATGCCTAATTCCCTGAAGGTGACTTCAATGCGGGGACTGTTGCTCAATATCCCGACAAAGTCGCCGGATGGGATAAATTCTGGCTTGGCGGACACATACAAGGTTAGTCCTCTGTTACCAAACTCTGTCCAGTAACGATCAACTATGAAAATTTGTTCGTGATGAGGGGTGCTGTCAGTCATTTTTAACTCCTTCATATTTAATCGCACATGCGTTTTTTGTGCTTTTATGTGCGATGTATAGTCCCGCACGTTTCATCGCGCTCTCTGCTAAACCTCGCGGCTCTTAGTGCGCATCTGCTGCTCTGCCATCCTCACAATTCGCTGGCAGCCTTCGAACTGGCGCGTGATGCGATCGGCATACGGCCTGAGATGCGCATACAGCTCGGCGGGGGCTGGCCAGAATTTACCCCGCTCGCCCTGACGCACCCATGCCAGACGGGTTTCGCGCGTCCAGACACCGGCGGGCAGATCCTCGCAGACCTCCAGAATGGCGCTGACCTTCTCCGGCGCGTTCTCGAAAACCGGAGCGTTGACGATGGTTGCGGCGAGGTTTGTCAGCCATGAGAGCACAACGCGAGGGTCTGCCGGTCCGCATCCGGCGGCAACGATAGCGCGGGCTTCCTGCACACGCTCGCTGGTGAGGTCGCGGGCAATCGTCGGGATGCCTGAGCGCATGGCCCACAGCATCGCATCGAGACTGGCTGAAGGAGCCGGCATTGCTGCAACCAGGGCGGAGTTAGCGTTTTGAATTTTTGCAACGGTGCTCATCGGTCAGGTTCCCGGTATGATTTCGATATTGCCCCAGGTTGCCCGAACCTGTTCGTCTCGGGTCATGGCCCTGGGCTTCGGTCGCATTGCTGCCTCCATCCACGCAACCGGATCCGAGGGCCGCAGGTCAGCCGCCTCCCTGATGGCTCGCAGAACTTCGCTGGCATCGTCGTGTTTCGCTTTGAGCCATCGGCCAATCAGGGCGCGCGACTTCCCCTCGGACTGCCCGGTTATTCCCCTCAGCCTGCGCAGCCCCTCGCTGAAGAGCTGCGTTCTCACATCCGGTGACGGCTCAGGAGCAATGGGTTCGCCGGGTGCTGAAACGTCTCGGGGCGGCATCGCCGCGCCATCCGAACGTAGTGAGGATGTATAACTATGTGAAGGTGAAGGTGACGCGGACGCGCGTGACGCGCACGTATCACCCTCTTTGTAAGCGTTTTGTATGTTCAAATCAGGTACATTTGTACCTTCATTTGTAGAACTTTTGTATGTGTTTTGTTGCTCTTTTGTAGAGCTTCTGTCACGTCTTTGTAGGACTGCGTCTCTTCTTTTGTTGCTTACAGCTTGCGCATGCTCAAGTTCTTTATCAATGCGTTTTTGATGCCAAAAACCGTCTTCACCCTTGAAAAAGAAGCGTTTTATTGTCGGCCAGATAGACTTGTCCCACGTCTTGCGATCAGCTCTGACAATAGAAGCAAGCTCGTCCATGTCGTCGGGCAATGGACCTTGCCTCCAATACTCCATCATAATCAAAAAATATGCACCGTGTTGTTGCGTAGAAAGTCGCATTGTGTCGGCTAAATAATCGCCGATATACACAGGCATCCACGTCTTGGTTTTGCTCATAGCAGGCATCCTTCGCCTGGTAATTTCGTATTTTTTCTGATAGAAATGACATCAGCCATTACTTGCCTCCTCAAGCATTGGTCAGAAAGCTGCCTGGTGTTCTAGCACCGGCGGCTTTCGTCGTTTTAGAGCATGCCGTTTCGTATGGGTACGGTGAAACGTGCGGAAAATCCATGTTTTCAGTGGTATTTTTCACTCTGTAACCTCCCTGATCGTCACGACGGTTTTCTGGTCGCAGAGTCTGCTTTTGACGTGCTGAATATCGAGCGTGATATGCTTAGGGCTATCGTCCAGGATGAAGCCGAGACCACGCTTGTTACGGACACGCTGACGCGCCCCGGGTTTACGCACATTGAGCAGGCGCGGGGTTGTTAGGCAGTCGATGAGAAACTTTGCCCCACCAACCACGCCGTCATGATCTGGCTGCCCTACTGAGTGACGCTCAATCGTTACGTGCGCCCGCTGCATTGGCTCTGACAGTCTCTGACCTGCCGTGGCGGCTGCAACTGATCTGGCCATGCTTCGGCGCATATTAGTAAGAGCAAACCTGCTCTGCCCAATCGAGTGATTAAGCAGAGGGTATGGCGCAGGGAGTGTGAAGGAGATGATGCGAGCCATATCATCACATCCCCAAAGCGCGTCTGTAGATATCGAGCAGAGTTTCCTGCTCCTCCACCTCTGCCGGTTCCTGCTTGCGGAGGCGGATGATCTGGCGCACCACCTTCACATCAAAGCCAGCGGATTTTGCCTCTGTGAAAATATCCTTAATATCGCCTGAAAGAGCCTTGCGCTCTTCTTCCAGCCTCTCAATTCTTTCTATGATACTACGCAGACGATCAGCTGCAATCCCGCCGGTCGTGGCTTCGCTGTTGTGGCCAATATCACTCATCGGTTCATTCCTTTTCGGGCCGGCACACACATGGGCAGCACGATATATCCAAGGGCGTTAATTAAGCTTTCAGGTATTGTTTCAGTCGCGCCTGATAACACTTTTGATATCACTGGCTGCGGTATGCTGATTTTACGAGAAAGCGCACGCTGACCTCCTGCCATTTCGACAGCATCAGCCAGCCGTTCGCGTATTTCTTCAACAGGGAATGGAGTCATTTCTTCAGTTCTTCCCGCGCTGCACGAAGCGCACGTTCCATTTTGTCCTGCCAGATATCCCAGTCAAACCATGAAACATGAACCCATGTTACATGCACTGAGGGTGGAGGTCCGCTATGCGTTTTAAACCATGCAAAACGGCATAGCCTTAGTTTAATCCACGGCATTTCTCTCCTTCGCGCTCTTTGCGGCGCTGCTGCACGAGGGCATTTACCTCGGCTGCGATAGAGTCAGATGAAGCCATCAGTTCAATGAGTGCCTCAGCATCTGGGGCATTCGTGCCTGACAGCCAGTTTCGGGCCGCCCGTGGCGTTTTCATCGCCGATCGGGCCAGCATTTCAGCGGCAAATCGGAGAGGCTCAAACTCACGTCTGATCATGTTTAAGAGCCGGTCACGGACAGGCGTATTAATCGCGCCCATCATTTGCGGAAACTTTCGGTCACTTTTTGACTGTTTAAGGGCAGGAATTGCCCGATTATTCCACATTGTTTTCCTCCATATTCTGTTTTGTGAGAACGAATACGGAGACAAACCTTGTGTGATACTGATCCACACTCATACGACTGCGCTGATCCGAACACATTAATCGGCACGCCATTTCTGGCACATTCTCTGGTTGATACCGCCGAGTTGTGGTCGTTCCTGCACCCGTTTGCTACGCTTGAGGAACGTAGGAAATTACTGGTGCAGGTGGCGCAGTTGCTGGGTGTGGACAGCATTTCGTGACCTCAGGGCCTCAGATAAATCGTCTGCATGCCATCCTGACGAACCACGAGAATATCAGGGTCGAGGGAGGCTTGATTTATCAGATGATCAGGATTGCGCTTCTGATTGCCAAACGCTGTCCATTCGCGGGCATAATCTGGCTTAGAAAACGCAGCCTTAAACCCGCATGGGATTGTTTTCTGCCGGGTGACGATCATCGTGTTGCACTCCGACCAATTTCGCGCAACACGCCAGCCATAGATTGGTTGCGGTAAATGGACCATGCCAGCGCGATATCCTCATTACGGGTCCAGGACCGAGGACGCCCTGCAGAAGTTTTCTCCAGGGTGATTGTCATAGAACATGCTCCAGAGCAGGAGAGGAAACCCGCTGCGATATTTCGTTGAACATCATGCCTATCTGGGTTTGTTTCTTAGGAAATGCCGTATTGAATATGTCATTGAAATGCTTCTGGCTTTGAGCAACAGACAACAGGGCAGTCAGCATTTTTATGTGCGTTCTGAATGGCTCATCATGCTCTGGTTTCAGCATCTGGTGATGCTTGAAAGCACGATGGTATTCAGTGTTGGACGGGTTGGCGTCGCGTATTATCTCAAGCCCAAGGTCACCAAACAGGAACTCATAAACGTATTTGTTGATAAACTTTCCACAGTTTGGGTGATTATTGCGATGAGAAGGACGAACCCCAAGAACACGATGCAGTTTTTCAAAGAATGGCGGTTCGAATTTCTTCTCCCACACTCTGACCTCAGGAGAGAGTATGTTCATTGCCAGCAGCTCTTTTGTGAGAGCTGGAGCCGTATTGGTGAAACGCTTGCGCATTTCAACGAAGGAAACAGAAACTGCCACCATAATATCGGTAGCAACTTCAGTGTCAGAGCGGCTTATCATAAAAAGAGCCTGAGCTTCAGTAAGCCAGAAACGCTTTCCGTCGCGTCCTCCTCCCTGGTGATTCACCAAGTGCTCCGAAAGCACTTGGCTGATTTTATTGAGTTTTTTCTCATGCGTTCTTATTATTCTACGAAATGCTTTCACCTCTTTATACCCGAGCTTCCCAGCCAACTCGATGTCACTGATGCGCAATTCTCCATCAGACTGCTTCTCAATATGAAACGGCATAATTTGAGTGGTCATTTCTTACCCCTCGTTTTTACTGGTTTTCTGGTGAAGATGTCGGGGCGCAATGCTTCCCTTGGGATCCCTGTTGCGTTTTCAACAGCTTCGATCCGCTTAATGGGGATCTGTCCTAATTTCCGCCAAAATAAGACGGATGTTCTGTGCAGACCGCACTTCTTACCTAGTTCGGAAGCGCCGCCAGCTGCCTCAATGGCTATATCAACAATCGACATAGCATAAGGTTAGTTTATCCAACATTATTTAGCAAGGAAAATGTTGGATAAACCATCACTCGACTTTATAACCTGTGGTTTAGTGATTTAATGAAAGAAACAAGCACTGTTGGACAACGTTTAAAGCTGGCTCGATCAGAAAAGGGGAAGTCGGAAGGTCGACGTGTCACCCAAGCTGAGGTGGCTGATGCAGTAGGAATCAAAAGAAGCTCGCTGGCTGCTTATGAGGGCGACCATGACGCGCCAGGCAGAGACACCATGCGAGCCCTTGCGAACTTCTACGGGTTCTCATCAGATTATCTTCTTGGGGACTGCGCTGATCTTTCTACTTATCCTGATAATGTCGCGCATAATGAAGAGGAGCGAGTCCTCCTTCATCTCTGGCGCACTATAGGCGAGGAAGAGCGCCGGTCTCTCATGGTTCTCTTGCGGGCTCAGATTATCGCCAAAAACGCAGCTTAATTTTTGTTTTTGCACGAATCCAACCTCCCGGAACATTTAAAAGATTATGAGAACAAAAGGTGAACGTCAACATTGTTAAGTTACGACAATCATTGAAATGTAATTTTTCGGGACAAAAATGTTGGTTATGCCAACTTTTATGTTGACTGCTATATGTTGGATAATCTAACAATACCTCATCAACCGAAAGGAGATGGGTTTGTGTCCTCACTTTTAATTCTTGGAAACTCCATTCGTCAGGACGATGAAGGTCGTTACTGCCTGAATGATTGTCATAAGGCTTCTGGGACTAAAGCAAGTAAGCGCCCCGGTAACTGGCTTTCTGCTGGCCCAACACAGGAACTTATATCTGAAATTGAAACTGCTACTCAGGTAGCAGTTAAAACAATCGAAGGCAGAAATGGCGGAACATTCGCCTGCAAAGAACTGGTCTACGCTTACGCAATGTGGATCAGCCCGGCATTTCACCTTCAGGTAATCAGGGCTTTCGATGTGCTGGTAACGGGCAAGGTTCATGCTGCGCCAGCAGTAGATCAGCTTAACGATCCAGCTTTTCTTCGTGGTACGCTGCTGACCTATACCGAAAAGGTTCTCGCTCTTGAAGCGGAGAAAGCAGAAGCTGCACCGAAGGTGGAAGGCTTTGAACGCCTGGCTAACTCAAAAGGTCGCACGAACCTTCGTGAAGTTGGTAAGGAACTAAAAATCGGCTCTACGCGGGGTATTGAGCTTCTTCGTGAAGTTAAGTGGATCTACAGAGACGGACGCGGCATCTGGAAAGCATATTCCGGCGCAATAGACCGCGGATATGTCGAGATGAAATACACAACATTTAAAAATTCATCAGGTGAAGAAACCAGCACCCAGCAGGTGTTTGTCACACCACGTGGAATGGCGCGCCTTGCTGTTCGCTTACAGCTTCACTGAGGAGATGGGCCATGAACTACCCTGACAATATACGATCAGTACCGGGCAGCCCGATCTATGCACCTATCCGGCACAATGTATCGCCGACACGAGATAACGCTACGATTGCAATGATCGTCAGCATTTTGCGAGAGGCCTCTCAGAAGATCGCAGGCCTGACGCGCAAGCTGGAATGTAACGGGGATCTGGCTGTCCTCGCAGTCGCTCCTGATCTGGAAGCACTCGCTCAGGAAATAGAGCGCGATGATGTTGAGAAAATCCATGAACTCGCACGGGAGAATGCCTGTGAACTCGCATAATTTTCGCGCAATGGCTGGCTGGATAGCTGGCTGTGTTGTCAATGCGTTCTGTCGCGCCGCTGATAATGAACTGGTGCAGGCATTGTTCGGTATTGCATTTATGCTCTGCATAACCCTGTGGATGATGTTCACAGAGACCGGAGAGGCCGTAACAGGTGATCTGATCGCCGCATTGTTGTCGATAATTTCAGTATTTTTTGATATCGGACGCGGGGTGTTGTCATGAGCCTCAAGCAGGCAATTGAGTGCGTTGAGCGTATGCAGCGCCTGGTTAAATGTACGCAGCTTTTACTTGAAGGTGAGCTGCAGGATTTTCAGCGGGGCACAGATAGTCTGCTGGACTCATTTTGCTCAATGGCAGATTTCAGCACGCTAAATCTCAGAAGTGTGCAGCGCAATTTTAACGAGCTGCATAACCTTCGTCAGGAGGTTCGTGACCTGTTCAGGAAAAATCCTGACCTGCGCAGGGAAGTGCGTGATTACGTTGGGGGCGTGAGCTGTGTCTGATCCTATGTTAACTGCTGTCAATCAGGTTTACGCAGACCACCTCAAAGCTGATTTGTCGGCAATAAATAAAACGATGCTTTCTATTCGTTCAGAAAATGCACGAACAGACAATGATACGCTGGATCTGATCGGAACTCTTGAGAGCCTTACAAAGCATACTAAGCGTGCAGCTGAAATACTGCGTGAAAAACTTGGCGGGCAAATGCAGGAGGATGGTGTTGTTGCTATGCAGTCTGATGTGTGGGTCGGTAGTTTAGCCAGATCTCCTCAGACCGCGACGATAACGGATGAGTCTGCGCTCAAGATCCTGCATCCCGAGTTGTGGGAACCCCAGCCAGACAAGCTCAACAGAACCGAATTAAACAAGCTGGCCCGTAAAGGTTCTTTACCTGGCGTTAGCTTATCGAATGGTGGTGCTCCGGTTCTCCGTGTGAGTGCTAGGAAGGATGTGTGAGATGAGCGGAACACTGGTAACACAAGGAAGTAACTCTACAGCGATTCAAATCACGAGCTTTGATCAGCTCCAGAGATTTGCTCAGATCGCGTCAAAAAGTGGCATGGTGCCAACGCAATACATTAATAAGCCAGATGCTGTATTCATTGCTGTGCAGATGGGATCAGAGCTTGGTCTGGCACCGCTTCAGTCTTTGCAGAATATTGCTGTAATTAATGGGCGCCCGAGTATATGGGGCGATGCTTTGCTTGGCCTCGTAAAAGCCTCTGCGGTCTGTGATGATGTCATTGAGAGCATAGAAGGTGATGGCGATAATATGGTCGCTATTTGCGTTGCAAAACGAAAAGGAAAATCTCCTGTCACATCCAGATTTAGTATTCAGGATGCGAAGAGTGCCGGATTGTGGGGTAAGACCGGACCATGGAAACAATACCCGTCCCGCATGCTCCAGATGCGCGCCCGTGGCTTTGCGTTGCGTGATGCTTTTCCTGATGTTTTGCGCGGCTTGATAACCGCTGAGGAAGCGCAGGATATTCCATCCGAAAGCATTAGGAGTGAGGACACTACTCCGGAACGTGCTCCTGCAAAGCAGATACAGGCCCCTGTTGACTACATAAAGATTTTCTCTGGCCGTCTGGATAAGTGTGTGCACGCGAGTGGCGTTGATCATGAATGGTCAATATGGGAGTCAACCATTCAGAAGGCAGAAGAAGCCGGGCGGCCGATTGCGCCTGAAATTCAGTCAACCGTGTTTGATATGATTGGCGATAAACGCTCGGAGTTTTCAGAGCAGGTAGCAGAAGAACAGATTGAAGAGGTGGTGGCATGATTCTTTTTTACGATACAGAAACCACCGGCCTTCCGGACAAATATTGTAGTCTGGATGATCCTAAGCAGCCACGTTGCGTTCAGCTTGCGGCAATTCTTACAGATGATAAAGGCGTTGAGCAGTCATGTATTAATCTTGTTGTTCATCCTGACGGCTGGACTATCCCTGCTGGTGCAGCAGCTGTGCATGGCATCACTACAGAAACAGCAAAGAAAATAGGAATCAGAGAGGCCGTTGTTGCAACAGCCTTTTATGACCTTCTTCATAAAGCGGATCTTGTCGTTGCTCATAATGAACAGTTCGACCGGCAAATTATACGAATTATGTTCAGCCGCCTGAAGCGTGGCTGGGTATTTGATAAACCTGCCTGTGACACGATGGAGGTATCAGCTCCGATTGTTGATTTGCCACCAACACCCCGGATGGTCAGAGCCGGTATTAATAAGCCAAAAGCACCAAAACTCGAGGAGTGTATAGAGCACTTTTTCGGAGAAAAGCTTGAGGGAGCACATGACGCTCTTGTTGATGTTCGGGCATGCGCTCGTTTATTTTTTCATCTGAAGTCTTCAGGAGCCGCCGCATGACCACGAAACTTGAGATTATCGGACCATATACGCCAGAGCATGAGGGGCCGTTTTGTACGAGAGACGGTAAATCAGTTCGGATTCTCTGTACGGATCGGAAAGGAATACCGCCTATCGTTGGCTTAGCTCAAGATGGCGATATGGAGCTGATTGTCATTGCTGGGTCGGATGGTGTTACAAAGACAATGTCAAGGAACTATGACCTCATGAACGCGCGTGAGGTTCGTGTACTGCGTGAAGTGTGGCTCCCTCAATTTGAAAATGGAGATCTACTCGGCGTCCCGATGAATACAAAAGAAAAAGCTGAAGTTATTCGTGAAGCGAATAGATGCGTCAGATTAATCCACTTTCGTGAAGTGCTGGAGGGTGAGTGATATGAGCGAACTGAAAACTATTGATAGCGAATTTGAGGTAGTTAATTATTCAGATTATGCCCCTGATTACCATGAGCAGGGAATGGGATGCGGGCTTGAAGATCGCGGCATACATAATCGTTACGAAGCAATGGGTTACGGATGGGATGAGGCAATAGATCGTGTCTGCTCTGAATTTCCCGAAACAGTTCTTCTTTCAGAAGCACTTACCATACTAGCTGAACGAGACGTAAAGATTGCGAGATTACAGGAAGCCCTCGCAGAGATTGAACTTGGTATTGATGCGCTTTCTGATGAGGATGAGGATGAGGATGACGATGGCAGGAGAATACCAGCCAGAGAAATGAAGCGTCAGGCTCTTGAAGTAATTCGCTCTGAAATAAAAGCTCTGAAAGGAGGTGCGCCATGACCACAAACAACTGGCCTGATCCTGCACGTCCTGGCTTTCCCATGTTTCCTGATCGTGATGGATGGCATGTAGTGAATATTTATTCTCCATTCTTACTTTTTTGGAATCATGAAAGCGAACTTTGGTGGGACAAAAGTCAGAGATATTACTGGACTATTCCTGAAATAACAGAAGATACCGCATCTCACTCATATATCGGCCCGGTTTTAACTCCAGATCAAATCAAGGAAGTGAGGAGAGAGGAAAGGGAACGGTGTGCGAAACTCTGCGAGGACGCTTATGAAAAATCAGGGCATGATTTTGAATATTTAGCCTGCAATGGAGTGGCTGCACAAATCCGTAACCTAGGAGACGCCCCATGAGAACCAGAAAAGAGCAAATGGCCGACATAGAGGATTTTTGCGGCACTCTTGGAATATCGAACGACGCCCCTGATGCCGAAATTATTGAGCAATGGCTTGCCGAAGCAGAACAGAGGGTGCGGGATGAGATCGGGAAAGATAGTGAGCGGCTGGATTGGGTCGCTAATAACCAGTGCCAGTTCGAAAACCACGGCTTAGGTGATAGGCCTTTGCGAGTAGTCAACGACTGCATGGGCGATAAACTTGCATCAAGTTATGACTTACGCGCTGCCATAGACGCAGCGCGGGAGGTGGGGTGATGGGAGATATAGACGCTGTATTGTGCAGTTTTCCTACGTGTCCACATTGTGGGCATACACAGACCGATACCTACGAAATAAGTCACGCCGAAGATGATGAAACTGAAATGACATGCGGTTCATGCGATAAAGAGTATATAGTTACACCAACTATAATAATTCGCTGGACAAGCAGAAAAATTGATGAGGATTACCCATGACTGACCCTAGAATAGAAGCGGCTGCACGGGCTCTCAGAAGGCTTAAAGACCCCGCGACTGCATATCCGATGAGAACTATTCCGCAATGGGCGACAGAAATTCTCTCAGCGGCAGACGAAGTAAGCTGGAGGTCTATTGATATCGCGCGTGATGAGGAGATGGTGCGCTTGCGAGAAGCACTTGTTGTGGTGCGTGACGCGATAACCTCGGATCTGAACGCAAAAAGCATCGTCTGCACTGTATGGGCTAATCCTGTTGAAACATTGGTAGATTATATCGATGCAGCCCTGAAAGAAGGTGCGTGATGATAGACCGAAACGCTGCGGATATTCTCGACCAGGCCAAAGCTATCGTGTCAGGTAGAAGGCAAACAAAAAACGGTGCGCCTGAAAGGTCATTTGAGCACATTGCAAAACGCTGGTCTCTGACCGTAGGCACTGAAATCAAACCGCACCAGGTCGCTCTGATGATGGCAGATTTGAAAATGGTTAGATTTCTGGAAGGTATTACCGAAACTGGTGACGAAAGCCATGCTGTTGATATGTGCGGGTATGCGGCTATTGCTTCAGAATTACTGAAAAAGGAGGGTCGGCATGGGTGAGGTTCTCGACAGGCTTTTAACAGTAACGGAAGCAGCTCAGATTATGAGCATGCACCCCCAGACAGTCCGAAAGGCAATAAGGGAGGGTGAAATTTCCGTTTACCGATTTTCAAGATCCATCCGCATCACAGAGAGCGCAATCTCTGAATATCTGAACAGGTACCTATGCCCCGCGAAAGACCAAAGAAACCATTCCTCGAACTCTACCGAGAGAAATGGTGCATCGTATGGTTTGATGAAAACGGAAAGCGCAAAAGAAGCTCTACAGGCAGCTCGGATGAGGAGCGCGCTCGACGCGCTCTGATCGACTTCAATAAGGCGCTTGAGGCAAAAGGGACGGATTATATTCTGCGGGATGCACTGGAGCGATATGTTTCCGTCCGCACAGGAAAGGTTGAGGCGCTCGGCAGAATGGTCGAGGCCTCACTGAGGCTATCGGAGAACATCGGCCATCTGCGCGTTGATCAAGTCAATCAGGATCAATGGGACGCTTATGCCAAGGGGCGCTTTAAGAAGCGAAACCCGCGCAGCCACCCAGATAAAGAGCATAAGCTCGTTCTCGTTTCCGATGGAACGCTGAGGCGGGAATTTAATGTCCTGCGGGCGGCCCTGAGGCAAGCGTGGAAGGATGGCAAGCTCGCGCGGCCACCAACAATCGAAGCGCCAAGAGACAGCGCTCCACGCGACAAATACCTCACCAAAGAGGAAGCTAAGAGGTTATTGGCCGCATGTGAAACACCTCACGTGAAGACATTTACCGCTCTGGCTATGTTCACCGGGGCGCGCAAAGGGTCGATTTTGGCACTCACATGGGATCGCGTAAATTTCGCAACGGGCATGATCGACTTCCAAGAGCCCGGAAGAAAGCTCACATCAAAGAGGCGATCAATTGTCCCTATGAGCCGCACGCTAAGGGAGGTGCTGGAGACAGCATTCCGCATGCGGGATGGTGAGTATGTTGTCCATTTCAACGGCAAGCCCGTCCCCTTTGGGCTTCGCTGGTCGTTCAAGCGCCTTTGCCAGCGGGCTGGCCTGACGTGGGTGCCAACACCCCACATCCTCAAGCACAGCATTGCATCATGGTTTGCAATGGATAGGGTGCCGATAGATCAAGCCGCAGATTGGCTTGCTACAGACCCAGTGACCCTAAGAAGGGTTTACCGGAAATTTGACCCAGAATACCTGAAAGGGATCGCGGGGACGTTAGACTTCTAATGCCTCTAAATGTTCAGATGAACACTTATGAGAATTTTAGGAATATAGAAAACCCAACAAAATCAATGGCGTCCCGTACGGGATTCGAACCCGTGTTGCCGCCGTGAGAGGGCGGTGTCCTGGGCCCCTAGACGAACGGGACTAAAGGCAGCTCTGATTTAAAAGAGCACCCACAAAAAGGCAAGAGGCAAATGATGATAAAAATTTGCCCCTTTAAACAATATGTTATAACATAACATTCTTTAGTCGGTTATGTATCTCAACTCTTTATAAAACTGAAAGTGTTTCTGGCATGCGGAAATCCGCGCTTTTGTATTCCTGCCTGCTCATAACGACTGACATCCTGTGGATGACAGGCGCCGCAAAAAGTCAGCCTGCACAGCTGACACCTTCTCTTCACCCACTCTGCGAAACACAAAAAACATGTAAGAAAACAAGAAAAAAGCCTGAGACTGTAACAAAAAAAATCAGTCAAGATCAACACTCTGAGTATGTTACTGTTACGGCTCACCTTGACCAGGCACGCTCTGAACTACAGCCCGACACCGGCGCAACTGTTTATAAGTTCAGCCGCAAAGCACTGGAAACCATTCCTGGTGGCGATAACGCACCACTCAACCAGGTCTTGTTGCAGGCACCGGGCGTTGCACAGGACAGCTATGGTCAGATTCACGTACGCGGCGACCATAACTCCGTTCAGTTCAGACTGGACGGCGTACAGCTACCCGAAGGTCTGAGTGTCTTTGGACAGACACTGATGACCCGCTTTGCAAATAACATGTCACTGACTACAGGCGCTCTCCCCAGTGAATTTGGCTTTAACCAGGCCGGGGTGATCGACATTACAACGAAAAACGGCAGAACAAACTCAGGCGGTAATGTTTCCATTTATGGCGGCGCGCGTGACTATTTCTTCCCCTCCGTGCAATATGGTGGTCATTCAGGAAAGTGGGATTACTTCGCGACGGCTGACTTCGTGCATAACCGGGTTGGTATTGAAAACACCACACGCTCCTTCAACGCGATCCATGATCTGACCAACCAGTATCATTTTCTGGGACACCTGAGATACACGCCTGACAGCACAACACGTATCAGCCTTATTGCCGGGGTATCAAACGCTGAATACCAGCTCCCCAACAACCCCGGCCAGCAAACCCAGTTTGCCAACCCGGACTATAGCAGCAGTAACCTCGCCTCACAGTTACGCGGCAGCACAGACAGCAGCAACCTGGATGAACACCAGAAAGAGATAACTGACTTCGCCATTCTCTCTTTACAAAAAGATATTGGTGCTTTTTCTCTGCAAAGTTCAGCATTCACAAGTTACAGCAGCCTGCGTTATTCTCCTGATCCGCTGGGAGACCTCGTATTTAATGGTATTTCTCAGCGAGCAGCACGCTCTGTTTTCAACAGCGGCACGCAGCATGATGTGACCTGGCATGCCGCTCCTCAGCACACCATACGCTTCGGCTTTCAGATTTTTGCAGGCCGTTCAGTTTCAAAAACAGATTCTAAAGTATTCAGAGCAACCCGAACAGATGCTGACGGAAGCCCTGTTTACTCCTCCTCTCCTTCCACCATTTATGATGGCAGTGGCAAAACAGGCATTCAGTATGGCCTGTATCTTCAGGATGAATGGACCCCTCTTAAAAATCTGACTATCAATTACGGTATGCGTTTTGATGGCATGAGTTTTTATTCGAGTGCGACACAATTCAGCCCGCGCCTGAACATTGTATGGAAACCATGGCGCGGCGGTGTACTCCATGCCGGGTATTCACGCTACTTCACCCCCCCGCCGGCTGAAAATGTCAGCTCCCTCTCTGTTGAGAAATTTGCCGGAACCAGTGGTGCCTCACCTGGCATCCTGAATAATGCCGTCAAAGCTGAGCGAGACCATTATTTCGATGCAGGATTTCAACAAACTATTCTGCCAGGCTGGCGCATTTCATTTGATGCTTACTATAAAATAGCACATAATCTGATTGATGACGGGCAGTTTGGTGCGCCTATTATTCTGAGCAGCTTTAACTATCGCCGCGGACAGGTCAACGGCTACGAGGTCAGCACCTCCTATACCAGAGGCGCACTGTCTCTTTATGGTAATTTTGCATGGTCACGCGCCATTGGCAAAGACATTACCAGCGCCCAGTTTAATTTTGACCCTGATGACCTTGCCTATATACGCAGCCGCTGGATTCATCTGGATCATGACCAGCGCTGGACAGCGTCTGCCGGTGCTTCATACACTTTCTTCAGTCACGGCTGGCACCCTCTGCTGCTTAGCTCAAGCATGGTATATGGAAGCGGGTTAAGAGCTGACGGAGCAACTGTACCGAACGGTGTTTCTTTGCCACAATATGTCACTTTTAATTTCTCAGCCGTGCAAACACTTAAAAACCTGTTTGGCTACCGGTTTGCAGGCAATACGCAGATAAGGCTTGATGTTTTAAATCTGTTTGACAAAACCTATATGCTGCGCGACGGGAGTGGCATTGGCGTTGGCGCACCTCAATATGGTCTGCGCCGTACTATTCTTACAGGAATTTCTCAAAACTTCTAAAATATAAAAGAACGTTTATTTGTGTTTGTTTTTTATTTTTCAAAAACAAACACAAATATTTACAATATATAAATACAGATATAATAAAAAACAAATAAAAATAATAATTTAAATAAAAATAATAATGAATATAAGTAAAAAACCAAAAATTTATATAAGTATAAATACATATTAAAATTAAAAATATTATTTTTATTATTTTCTTAACACGGCCAGAAAATTAAAAGAAATCATAAGCTTGTATTAAATAGAATTATATGACACATTCTAGCCCGCTGTAAAAAACGCCAGCGAAAAAAGCCTGTAAACATTTTTCATAAACGAAATAAAGCAGAAAAAACCGTGAATAATCAAGATATTAAACAACAGATCATCTCACCTGGGAATGACCTCGGCCAGAGAATGAAAATTCTTCGCAAAGCTTCAGGCATGACACAGCAGCAGGTTGCAGATTCCCTTGGTGTATCCCGCCCTGCTATCGCTTTCTGGGAAACCGGACGGGAAGGCAGTGCTCGCAAACATATTCCCAAACTTGCTGAACTTTTTGGTGTTGACCCGGAGATTTTTTTAACCGGCCATACGCAGATCGACATTCCGCTTGTTGTCTCTCCTGATGAGCATGACATGATTGGTCTGTACCGTATGCTTGATGCATCACGCAAAGTATCTGCTCAGAAATGGCTGGAAAGACAGGTTAAGACGCAACAGAAAAACCTGGAAAAGCTGGCCTGAAAAATAATACACCAGTCAGGATTATGACATTATATTTAAGCCGCAACATCCAGTATTATAACAATAAAAAATTACACTTGCGATATATACAGCCGATTTACTTACCCCTCTCTGAAAGAGGCAGATTTCGGCTGTTTTCACATAGAATTTAAGAAAAATTTCTATTCTGCAGTGCCGTAACCGGGTACGAAGCCAGGTCAAGCAATGCATCAAGGTCAATAAAATGTTCCAGATGGTCCGCCAGACTATTCAGAGCATCTTCGACTATCATGTCATGATGCGCTATTTTCTGAAAACCATCTTCCTGTTCATACCAAAAACCACCTGGCGTAAAATCTGCGCCTCCGGCACGTGATAAAAGCGCCATGCGGCCATCTCTGCTACCAAAAATACCATGAAGATAAGTACCATAAACCTGTCCGCTGGCTGAAACGGCTCCTTCAGGCTGTCCGTCAAGCTCAAGCAAAGGACGACGACAACCAGCACCATCTGTTTCACCCAGATGCATCTCGTAGCCCGAGACGCTGGCCTGCATACCACTCACAATACCTTTTTTCTCAACAAGATGTTTAGATTCTGTCAGCACTGTTTCCACATCAAGCAGCCCCAGCCCTGCAACTGTCTCAACATCCCCCTCAACGCCTTTCGGATCGGCAATATGGTGGCCCAGCATCTGATACCCGCCACAAATACCCATCACATGCCCGCCACGGGCGAGATGGTCCTGCAAATCATGCTCCCAGCCCTCTGAACGGAACACCATAAGGTCAGACAAACTCCCTTTAGAACCGGGCAAAATTACGAGATCACACTCAGGCAAACGTGTCCCTGGTCTGACCATTATCAGATCAACAGCAGGCTCTGCACGCAGAGGATCCAGATCATCAAAATTTGCAATAAGAGGGAGCAAAGGCACAACCACTCTTAAACGGGGAACAGTATAACCCTCTCCACCGCCTTCCTCAGTGTGGATATCCTCTCTGCTCTGATCCGTATTCAGATCAGAAGCATCTTCAGCAGGCAGATAACGCACAGCAGGCAGATCAGGTACAAGCCCGAGAGCGGCCCAGCCTGTGTGCCCGCAAATGACTTCCATGCCGTCATAAAACAGCGAAGTATCTCCGCGCATTTTATTGACAATAAAGCCTTTAATTAGCGCAGCATCCTCCGGAGCAATCACAACCTGTGTCCCCACGAGGCTTGCAATTACGCCTCCCCTGTCTATATCGCCAACCAGAACAACCGGCGCCTGCACGGCCTGCGCAAAACCCATATTGGCAATATCAGTTATCCGCAAATTCACTTCGGATGCAGATCCTGCACCTTCAACCAGGACAAGATCAGCCTGCGCTGCCAGCTTCCAAAAGCTTTTCAGCACCTCAGGCATCAGCCGGTCTTTACGGGACTGATACTGACGCGCTTCTACTGTTTCAAGCACATGCCCATGCACAACAAGCTGCGCGCCTGTCTCCCCCTGAGGCTTGAGCAAAACCGGGTTCATATCCACTTCGGGCTGAACACCGCACGCCAGCGCCTGAAGGGCCTGCGCCCGCCCTATTTCTCCGCCATCTGCCGTCACGGCTGCATTATTCGACATATTTTGCGGTTTAAAGGGCAAAACTTTCAGCCCACGGCGGGTAAAAGCCCGTGCCAGACCAGCCAGTAATGTTGATTTTCCAACCCCTGACCCTGTTCCCTGAATCATCAGAACACGCGCTGTCAAAACTCCACTCCCTTCTGAGCTTTTACGCCACTGCGAAAGTGATGTTTAACAAGAGTCATTTCGGTCACCAGGTCCGCAGCCTCGGTCAGTTCAGGTTTGGCATTGCGCCCCGTTATCACGACATGCTGCCCCTCCGGCCGCGCCTTCAGCACATCAAGAATATGAGGCAAAGAGAGATACTCATAACGCAGGGCAATATTCAGCTCATCAAGCACAACGAGCCCGACATCAGCGTTAGCAAGCGCATCAGCCGCAAAACGCCAGGCTTCTTCGCAGGCTGCAATGTCACGTGCCTTATCCTGCGTCTCCCAGGTAAATCCTTCACCCGGCGCATGCCAGGAAACAAGGGGATCGAAACGTTCAAGAGCACGCCTCTCTCCCGTATCCCAGGCGCCTTTAATAAACTGCACAACAGCAACACGGCGCCCGTAACCCAGTGTCCGCAAAGCCATACCAAACGCTGCCGTTGATTTACCTTTACCCGGCCCGGTATGCACCATCAGCAACCCTTTTTCGAGAGTTTTTGACGCTACCTCACGGTCCTGAACCTCTTTACGCTTACGCATTTTTTCACGGTGATGTGCCTCTGCACCCTGCAATGAAGACGAAAGCGTCTGAGTCATAGTAAATCCTGATCTTATTTATTTAATAAAATATTTTCTGAAACAACAGAAAAAGAAAGATTACTCATAAATACTCTTTTCCCGGAAATTTATAGATTTCAAGGACTATACATCGTTAAATCACACTGAACAACCTTGCAAAGCCCTGTGGTATAGATGGCGAAAGCAGTTGTGGCTTTTCTCCCGCAGCCAGTCCGGTCAGCAGACGCAAAGGGCCACCGTGGGATAAAATGCATGATGAAACACCACTTTCTTTAATATCCTGCCAGACTGCGGTTATGCGCTGCATCAGGGATAACCCGCTCTCGCCCCCGGGGGGTGCAAAACCTGCCGGATCAGCGGCCCATGCATCCAGCTGTATACGGCTGATCTCGCTCCAGCACTGTCCTTCCCACTCACCAAAATCCAGTTCAGCCAGACGCGGGTCAATGCGCAGCTCCATACAGGTAGTTTTGACGAGCTTCTCAGCCATATCACGGCATCGGGCCGCGGGTGAGCTGTATACCACCTGACACGAAGCCCCCTGAGCCAGCACAGACAAACCAGCAGTCAGCCTCTCCCAGCCGGGGCGCAGAGGCACCTCCTGACGACCATAGCACATACCCTCTGCGACCATAACGGGGGCATGCCGGGCCAGTAACACAGAAAAACGCTGCACACTCTTTCTCCTCAGGATTTTCCTGCCTGCTACAACCTCTGTGTCAGAATAAAAATGATCTGCTTTTCTGCTACAGACACACTTCATTCTGCCACGATCATAACAACCAGCCGGATGTGCGGTCTATGCTAGCATCATATCATGCAGAGCCGATCATCAGAAAGCCGTGTCATTGCAGGCCAGCACATGAAAAAATGATCCGGACACCAGACCTCGCCTGCCTCCGCATGCACCAAGTGGTGTGCCATCGCCTGCTACCAGATCAGCCAGCGGGGCATCCTCTCCCGCATCCAGCACAGAAGCATAATGGAATTCATGCCCTCGCAAACGGCTGCCAGCTTTGCCAAGCACCGTGTCTGCCCGCAATGTTGCCTCCCGATACCCAAGATTTAATTTGCGCCGTGCAAATGATGTACTGTGCGCAAGCAAACCAGACATAGCGTGCTTTTTTCCTTCTGCATCTTCAAGGCATTGCCCCAGCACCATATAACCACCGCATTCACCATGCACCGGGCGGGTGCGAGAAAAATGCTGAAGGCCACTTATAAAATGTCTGGCCTGCGCAAGTCCTCCGGCATGCAGCTCGGGGTATCCTCCAGGCAGCCAGCATACGTCACAGCTCTCATCAGGTGCTTCATCTGCCAGCGGCGAAAAAGGCACCAGCTCTGCCCCTGCCTGACGCCAGAACATGGCCAGATGACCGTAGAGAAAAGAAAATGCATCATCCTCCGCCACAGCAATACGCTGCCCTGGCGGCGATAAAACAGCATGCCGTGTCAATTCAGCAGTCACAGGCATTGCAGCCACCGGGGCAACCAGAGCCAGCACAGAATCAAGATCCAGCTCCTGCTCCGCTTTATCTGCCAGTTTTTCAATCCAGTCTGTCAGGGCACCATGCTCACGCGCCTGCACCAGCCCAAGGTGCCTCTCTGGTAATGATTGACCAGCCTGACGCATCAGCGCACCACATGCTGCCAGACCAGCGGCCTCGATCGCGCCTGTCGTCAGCCTGACATGACGCGGCGATGCCACACGATTAAGAACAACACCGGCAATTGTCACATCGGGGCGCCATGAAGCAAAGCCTTTAGCAATCGGCCCGACAGACTGCCCCTGCCCTGACACATCAAGCACCAGCAAAACAGGAATACCAAAACGTGCTGCGATATCTGAAGGGGAGCCACGTGCGCCCTCCGGCCCGGTCAGACCGTCAAACAACCCCATAGCTGATTCAACAATAACCAGATCAGCGTCATGTCCTGCTGCCTGCAGCAGGCAGGCCTGTAAATCAGGAGGCATACACCAGCTGTCAATGTTGAGGCCATACCGGCCCGTAATAGCCGCATGAAAAGCAGGGTCGATATAATCAGGACCTGTTTTAATCGCACTCACCCGCAACCCTCTGCGCTTAAAAGCCGCCAGCAGAGCAACTGTCAGTGTTGTTTTACCCCCTCCTGAACGTGGAGCAGCCACCATGAGGGCACGTACTGTCATATGGAACTTTCTCCTGAACCCTCGAGCGCGGCAGCAACACTATTAGAGCGGGGGTGCCACAATCCACGCTGCATGGCTGACGTAAACCATGCTCGCATAGCCTCCCACGCAGCAGGGTTAACCTTTTGTAAAAAGGCACTGCAACTCTCATCACCTAAAGTCCGGGCAAAGACCAGGTCAAACTGTCTGTCAAAGCGTGCCGGCACCGTTGCTGCAAAACCGTGCAATGCCTCGACCCCGCGTGTCATCTCGGCCGCTCCGGCATATCCGTGCCGCTGCATGCCTTCTATCCAGCGCGGGTTAGCAAGCCGGCCTCTGACAATACGGGCAACTTCCTGTTCAGTCGCGCGCAGGCGGGGAGCATCAGGCCGGGACGTATCACCATGCCACAATGCCGGCCGCGCCCCGAGTGATGCCGCCGCTGCGGCAAGTCCGCCCTCATGTGCAGCATTTTCAGGGCTTTCGAGCATATCTGTTTCAGCGTAATCCTGCACATGCAAAACAGCATTCGCACGCTGCAACAAAGCAGCCAGACCTTCAATATTCTGCTGGCCATCACGCCCGCCGCCATATGTCCAGGCGGAGCCCTTCAGCCAGGCCTGCCCAAGCTCATCGGCTTTGCCCCATGTACCATTATGCAGATGCGCTTCGACACCAGTGCCATAGCTCCCCATAGCCGCACCAAATATACGGGCACCTGCCTGCTTCATGGCATCTCCCTCAAGCCCTTTAACCGAAGCGGCAAGCGGGTTCCACTCAGCGGCCTCATCTCTCGCGGCAACAGCAGAAACGACCTGGTCAAACAAAGCAATCTGATCAGGGAAAGCATCACGAAACAAACCTGATATACGCAATGTAACATCAACACGCGGGCGATCGAGCACCGCCAGTGGTATAATTTCAAACCCCTGCACATGCCCCGTGCCGGTTTTACGGGTTATTTCAACCCCCATCAGACGCAGGGCCAGAGCCATATCCTCTCCTCCTGTACGCAAAGAAGAAGACCCCCATAAATCCATAACCAGATGCGTCAGCGACTCACCCTGCTCCTGCAAATGACGGGTAAGCAGCAATTTTTCCATTTTTGCAGCAAGCTGCATGGCAGAGGGTGTGGGCAGGGCACGCGGGTCGAGAGTAAAAAGATTTCGCCCGGTGGGCAGCACATCAGCCCGCCCGCGCGTTGGCGCCCCAGCCGGCCCCGCCGGCACAAGGCGCCCTGCCAGCGCATCACGCAGAGCATTCGCCTCTGCTTCTGCACTTAAAGCCACACGCCGGGCAATATCGTCACGGTCATACCCCTGACCACAGGCCTGCGAAATCGTATCGACCAGAGTGTCATAACCAGGTGCACGCTGACCAAAAATATGCAGACCATCACGGATCTGCAAATCTTTGACATCACACAAATAGGCATCAAGGCGGGCAAGTGCTTCGTCTTCGTCTTCATCCCCGGGACGTACGCCACTCTCTGCCAGGACCCCGGTACGGGTTGCGCGCTCAAGAATTTCCTGTCGCAACAAGGCCCCGCGCCTGAAATCAAGCCCGTCAGCCTCAGCATACTCATCAATCAGCCTTTCCAGGATTTGCATATCTTCTGACAGACCAGCCTGCATCACCGGCGGCGTCATATGTCCGATTGTTACTGCCCCAAGGCGCCGTCTGGCTGCAGCTGCCTCACCAGGGTTATTGACAATAAACGGATAAATAACCGGCAGACCACCTGTCAGCACCGCAGAGGAGCAAGAGGGCGAGAGCGCTGCCGCTTTACCTGGCAGCCACTCAAGTGTGCCATGTGTACCCAGGTGCACCATGGCATCAAGATGGCGGCAAACACGTAACCACAGATAAAACGCGATATAAGCATGACAAGGCGGACTATCAGGGTCGTGATACTGCGCTTTACGGTCAGCCGCGCGTCCTCTGTCAGGCTGCACGGCCAGTGTAATCGCTTCGAATGACACAACACGCAGATAAAACACACCCTGATGCACCGCGGAATCATCTTCCGGTTCACCCCAGGCCGCACAGACACTCTGCATAAAGGCCGGCGGCAGTTTTTCTGTCAGCTGCCTGTACTGATCAAGAGAAAGAACAGGCCGGGGTGCCTGTTGTGTCATCATCTGCACCAGCTCTGCCTGCGTGGGCAGTATGCCTGTTTCATACCCCTCAGCCTGCATCAGCCTCAGGATGGAAGAAAGGCTGGCGAAACTATCAAGCCCGACGGCATGAGCAGTGTGACCTGTGTCACAGCCCTGCGCACCAGGCACACCACCACCAGGATAGTCAGACAACACAAGCCCGACCTGCCTGTGCTCAGGCAGCAGGCAACGCAGGCGTAACCAGCCCATAATACGCGCAACAGCCTGCTCTGTACCCTGAGCATAAATCTGGCGGGATGCAGGCTGACCAGGCGCAGTTTCCTCACGGAAGGAGACGGGAAAACTCGCAATGCTGCCATCAAGCTCAGGTAAAACAACCTGCATGGCCAGGTCAGCACGTGAAAGCCCTCTGGCGCTTGCCTGCCACAGTCCCTGGGTTGTGCCAGGCTGCAACAGCTGAATAACAGGCACACCGGCTGAAAGAAGAGGAGACTGCCCATCCCTGTCACGGGAGGAAAATACCGTAGCATTCACCAGACAATCAGGGTGTACCTGCGCCAGCCAGTCATTAAGCGCGCCGGCTACTTTTGTATCCCGCAAAGATGTGACAAACACCATATCGACACGACAACCATGCTGTGACAACTGACGCGCCAGCTCTTCAGGCGCGCTGTGGTCACCCACCAGCAAATGGGCGCGATAAAACACCACGACAACTCTGGCTGCTGCTCCCTCCGGCAAGGCAGCACACCAGCCAGACGGCAGCTGAAGCGGTGACGGAGCAGCAGGAAAAGTACGATAAACGCCCCAGTCTGGCAGCGGTTCAGGCGCCTGCCCTGCATCAGGCACGCCCCTGACAATGGCCTCCATGACCTCCAGCGCACAGGTCATATTGCGTGGCCCGCCATAGCGAAAAAAACCGATCAGGCGTTTTCTCTGCTCCGGATCAATCGTGGACAGAGAGGCCAGCAAAGGATCATCTTCCTCTGCCTCCCCCTCTTTCCGGCGGGTATGCACACAGTCACCAGGCAAAAACACAAGTGGCACGCCCTTTGCCCTGCACCAGCCCGAAAGCTCCTCGGCACCATAGCGCCAGTAATCAAGCCCCCCAAGCAGGCGCACAACCACACAACGCGCCTGGCTCAGTGTTGTATCGATAAATAAATCGACAGACATAGGATGCCGCAGGCGTGCCAGTGGCACGACCTGTATACTGGCATGCATGCTCTGCCCGGCATGCTCCGCGGCCCGGCGGGTAATCGCGTCACGCAGCCCCAGAAGATCTGTCTCAGTAAACGAAAGAACAATCAGCTCTGCGGGATCAAGCCCCAGATCTTCTGCCTGGTCCTGTTCATCAAGTGTGCGGTTTTCACGAACAAGAAGGTGCATAACGTGCCAGCCTGCCTTTAAGGATTATACGCCTGCCAGAGCCTGGCGCACGGCGGCTTCCTCAAGCCCTTTCTGGCCAATGACCACAATCTGGCCAGTACGCGCCCCAGCTGCAGGCAGCGAACGGTCAAATTCGTAACGAAAACGCGTACCAACACCCTGCACGGCCAGACGCATGGCTTTACCCTGCACGGCAGCAAAACCTTTCATACGCAAAATATCAAAACGCGCGGCAACATCCTGCAAACGACTCAGAAATGTCTCAACATCTTTTTGCTCAGGCACTTCAACAACGAAACTCTCAAAATCATCATGCTCATGCTCACCCTCTTCCGCATCATGATGGGAAGGACGTGCATCAAGGTCTGCCTCAGCTTCAGCGCCAATACCCAGCAGGATAGAAGGATCTACCCGACCCTCTGCTGCACGGATAATCTGCACCGGACGCGGAGCCAGACGGCGGATCTCTGCCTCAACTTTTGCCAGCTCTTCTGCATCAGTCAGGTCTGTTTTATTCAGCACAACCAGATCAGCAGCGTTCAGCTGGTCTTCAAACACCTCAGCCAGAGGGTTGTCATGGTCAAGAGACGGGTCAGCTGCGCGCTGGCGGGCAACGGCCTCCGGGTCATCAGCAAAACGGCCGGTGGCAATAGCAGGCGCATCAACCACGGTTATAACACCATCAACCGTCATACGGCTTCTTATCGTAGGCCAGCCAAAGGCTTTCAGTAACGGTTTTGGCAGTGCCAGGCCTGAAGTTTCGATCACGACATGCTCTGGTGGATCCGCACGATCGAGCAATGCCTCCATCGCCGGCAGGAAGTCGTCAGCGACGGTACAGCACAGGCAGCCATTCACCAGTTCAACGACATCATCATCGCGACAGCCTTCAATACCGCAGCCACGCAAAATTTCACCGTCTACACCAAGAGAGCCAAACTCATTAACCACCACAGCAATGCGATGCCCTTTGGCATTTTGCAAAATATGCCGCAACAGCGTGGTTTTACCTGCCCCCAGAAAACCACTGATGATAGTAACCGGAACGCGCGAAGGAAGTGCTTTATTCATGACTGTTCATCCTCTCTCTCATAAAGACACGCCGGGACACGCCCCAGCACCATATCAGACAAGGCTGCCGGGCGACGCGATGGCATAACCGTACCCTTTTTACTGGCAGCATATAAACGGGCATATGTCAGTATATCTTCGGCTTTTTCAGGGCCAAGGTGGCCCATAAGCCAGGTCCAGCGCCCTTTCATGGCAATTGCAGCTGTGCACCCGCGATCACACGATGCCAGACATTCAACACCTCTGATTTCAGCAGCAGGAATTAATGCGGGATCCTGCACTTTTTCTGCATCAGTCAAAGCCAGCAAACGATCGTACAGCTGTGCACCAGGCGGGCGGTCCATGGCCGGGCCACCACGGCGACAGGTAAGGCACACATGCAGGATGGGGATATCCGGCATATCTGCTGATGAAGAGGACGCTGACATTCTGTCTCCTGACACACAGCCCCGCGCAGCAAGGGCCAGACACAACCTGGGTGCAGAAAAAAGCAGCCCCCCAGTCATGACAGAAAAAGACTGAGAGCATGCATAGCATATCGCTACACACTGGTTACAAACCGGGCACCCCGCCAGATGTAACACTGCATCGGATTTCGCTATAAAACCACCAGATTAACAAGGCTGGCTTTATATAATGGCAGGTCTCCTGGCTTATGGGCTGTCAGCCTGAAAAGCCTGCTTACGCATAGCTCAGACCAACATCATACCCTGCTCCTTCCCGCACCTGTTACAGCCGGTGGAGGCTGCCGGCAAACCGGCAGCAGAGGTATGATAAACTCACTTACAGTTGCGGGGGCAGCGACGGATTAACAGCCTGAGCCATGCACCGTTCTTCCCTTTTCATTCCTCACGGAACACCATTGTGCGGACAATGATCGTAAACCTCTTTTTTTTCAAGAGCGGACAAAATAACTAACCTGATCGGGATGTGTCACCCACAGGAGCAGGAGTAACCTTCTGCCCACTTAGAAAACAAAGTAATCGTTCAACATTTATCATAAAAATTACGCCAGATAATTTTATACATTAACTAATTTTCATTTATGACGTAAACAGCACAAGAGATATCACCTGCCATGGCCAGTGTGTTCATGCGCGGAGTGAGCCTTATTAAAATACAGGACAGGCCTCCATGTCGCAGAACACCAACCAGCCAATATCAACTCCGACCGATGGAAAATTTTCATCTCTCTGGGGACCTTTTACTGGCCCGCACGATGCGGCTTTGCACCTCATAACTTTTGTAGATAAAAGCCTTCATGATTTAACAACAGGTATTTTCTGGGCTCTCAATAAAGATCAGCTGGTGCCGTTACGCCTGCCTCGCTACGATCAGGATGGGAACGGACTGAGCATTGTAATTGAGTGGAATCCTGTTCTTATTCTGCCACCTGCGTCACCACCTCAACATGCCGGCTTCTTTAGTAAAGTCTGTAACACACTTAAACAAGGCTTTGCTTTGTATGGCGAAGCGACCATGCAAAACGCAAGAATGGAGGTAGATGGCTATCAGGAAATAAAGAACGAAATCAGATCAGCAATTAACCAGTCGCCTCTGACGCGTAAAATACTCCACGAACATGGCAGCGATACAACTGGTGTAATTTTTGACGCTGTTGCAGTCGGCCTTACCGTAACCTATGGCTCAGGTGTTATAGCTGGCTTTGCACTTTTGGGTGGTCTAATTTTATTAGGGACAGACGGTATCATATGGGCACTAGAAATATCTGACAAAAAAGAACAAGCTACGACCTTTAAAGAAAATAATTTTATCACTATAAGTCGCTGGGGTGCACTTATAATATCCCTGCCTGATGGATTTTCTACTTTATATAAAGGTATAACAAAAACCCCGGACACACTCAGGATGATTAGAGTTTCGTCAGAGAAACAAGCTTCTTCGTCTTATAATACAGCCAAAATTGCGGCACAAAATGCGGCTCGAACAGCACGTATAGCTGACGATGCACAAGACGCTATAACAGCTTCACACGCAGCTACTTATAGTAAAAAGTATGCGGAAATTTCTGAGCGAGCAAGACAACGCGCAGAAAAAGCAAGTCGTGCTCTACAAATAGCCGTTATGAGAACGGTAAGAAGTGAGGTTATTCCAACCGGATTAACCATGTATGGGGTAGATTCTATGGTGAATGATGCTCTTGACCCAGGCAATAATGATCTTATTGCCAGACACATCAGGAATTTCTCTTTCCATGCTATATCAGCAAAGAAACAGTAATGAGCATAAGAAAGAAAATAAAAGAGTTTGATTATTTTATAAAAAACATTCTACTTGATGACCAGATCGGAACAAAACCCAACGAAAATCGTGTTCTTGTCATAGGATACTCTGTGCCCTTAGGAATGGGAATAATTTCTACGATCTCACCTCTGTACTTAAGATTTATAAATTATCACAAAGAATTTTCTATTTTTTTTGCAATTATTGCTTCAGCAATATTTGTAGGATATATACAGATAACAGCAAGAAGAGGTATTCAGAATAAAAATAAAGAAAAAAGAATTTTACTGTTAAAAAAAACACGAAAATTACTTAATTATTCTTACTTTTTTTCAATTTCAGGGATTTTAATTTCAGTTCTTTCTTTTAAATTCCCACCACAGAATGCAACTGATGAAAACTTTTTTATTCCTATGATTTTATTAATTGTATTTGCCGTGATGGGTGTTCTCGCCATGCCTTTCACCTTTATGGCGCGTCGTATCAGCTGGCTGGTAAACCCACGATAACACCATCCGCTAGTCAGCACGCGACAAGGCCAGACGAAGCCCAAATGCAATAAACAAACAACCGGTAATGCGGTCGAGCACTTTCACTGTAGCTGGCTTTTTAAGCAGGTGACTTAAAGGCAAAGCCGCTGCTGTCAGCACAACAAACCACAGCACTGTCATGGCGCAATGAATAAGAGCAAGAAAAAGCGAGTATGCTGCGACAGACGCACCAGAAGGAACGAACTGCGGCAGGAATGTAATATAAAAGACCCCAATTTTAGGGTTAAGCATATTAGTCAGAAAGCCTTTACGTAAAAACTGACCAGCCGAACCTGAAATGGATTTTGCAGCCCCCTCCGCCTGAGCCATGGCCTCACGCGGGCGAAACAAAAATAACACACCAAGATATGTCAGATAGGCTGCGCCCGCCCATTTCACGCCTTCATATGCCAGTTCTGAGGCTTTAAGCACTGCGCCCAGCCCCAGTGAAACCACCAGCCCCCAGATCAGCAGGCCGATAATAATACCCAGCCCGGTTTGTGCCGCAGCACGACGCCCGCCCACAGCAACAGAGCGCAACATCAGCGCAGTATCAGTACCCGGTATAACGGTCAGCACTGTTGCAGCAGCCAGAAACGAAAGCATAAGAGGGATATCAATAGTCATAACAGCGGCCTTTTCTGCTGGCTTTCGGGCATATATATCCACTGTCCAGGAGTTTTTTAATAACCTTTTTGTGGGTCATAACGCAAAGGCACATCCTCCCCCCGCTCAAAAGCACGAATAACCCCGACAACATAATCTGCCCGTGCGGTGCGAGAAGCCTCTGATGCCACATGAGGCGTAATCAGCACTCCGGGGTGCGACCATAAAGGCGACTCTGCGGGCAGCGGTTCATGCTCAAACACATCAAGCACGGCATTATGCAACGTGCCATCATCAAGTGCTCGCAAAAGATCACTCGTAACGACAAGCCGGCCACGCCCCACATTAATCAGCCCCGCTGGTTTCTGAAGCTGTTTTAAAACATCGTAGGTTATAATTCCGCGGGTCAAAGATGTTTCGGGCAACAAACACACCAGAATGCTGCAGCTGCGCAAAAATATTTCAAGCTCTGCAGTTCCGGCGTAGCTGGTAATATGATCATAAGATTTTTTATGCTGCGACCACCCGACAACGGGAAAACCAGCCTGCACCAGGCTTTGTGCAACAGCTGAACCCAGCGCCCCCAGCCCCATAATACCAACCGGCGTCTCAGAGGACAGGCGCACCGGGGGCATACCCTGACGCGCCCATATCTGCTTATGCTGTGTGCTGTGCCAGCGCGGTGCCTCGCGCAGAAGAGAAAAGACAGCCCAGCGCACATAATCCTGCATCTGTGCAGCAGTTTCCTCCCCTCCCATACGAATAACCGGTAAATTTGCAGGCAGATCGGGGTCTGTCAGAATATGGTCAACTCCGGCTGCTACGCTCAGTATCGCTTTAAGGCGGGGCATCTGCGCAAGCCGTCCGGGTTCAGGCTGCCAGACAAAAGCATAGTCAATACTGGCCAGGTCAGCCGTTTTGTCGTGCCAGTCAATAACAGTCAGTTCAGGCATGAGGTGATTAAATATAGTTTGCCACACCACGAAAGACCCGGGACCACCCGCTTTCACTATAAGAGATAACATATCCCCTCCCTGTTGCTTAACGAACTCCGGGAAAACAATAACGATGCAGAAAAATTAATATCTCAGGCGTAATATATTTTCATCATATAGGCACATCCGCTGAAATATGTTTAAATTACATCTTCGTGACTGGTTTTTTCTTAAAACCCGTGTTGTGAAAAGCATTTTAACTATGCAACGTTGCGTCTAACTTACGGAGATATCATGGCAGCCTTTAAGCGTCATACCCGTTCCTCTCTCAAACTGGCTCTTTTTGCCACTGTCGGAATAGGGATTGGCTGTAGTTTAACTCCCGCCCACGCTGATGACACGCCTCCCGCAGCGCCGGAAGTGCTTATGCCGGCCTCGTCATTTGCTCCATGGGGGTTTAACCTGAGTGGTCGTGATACCGCTATCATCCCGGGCAATAATTTTTTCGAATATGCAAATGGTACTTACCTGAAAGATCTGACTATTCCGTCAGATATGACCAGCTATGGACCGTTTAATGCTCTGGCTGAACTTTCACGTCAGCGCGTGCAGAGCATTCTGGACGAACTTTCTGCACACCCGGTTAAAACACCGCATAGTACAGATGAAAAGCTCGGCACATTTTACGCATCCTTTATGAACGAAAAAGCCGTTGAAAAACGCGGCATCAGCCCTCTTAAAAAAGACCTGAAAACCCTTCGTTCTCTTACCGATGCACAAAGCTTTGCCACACTGTCAGGCTCAGCTTTCACATCTTTTACGACCTCTCCGTTTTCACTCAGCGTTTCACCTGACTCAAAAGACCCAACGCATTACTCAGTCTACCTTGATCAGGGCGGTCTCGGACTACCCGACCGTGACTACTACCTGAAACCTCAGTTTGCAGAACAGAGAAAAGCGTATCAGGCCTATATCACGCAAATCCTTACCCTCATCAGATGGCCAGAGCCCTCTAAAACGGCAGATGCTGTCATTGCCTTTGAAACAAAACTGGCTGAGGCACACTGGGCCCGCGCAGATATGCGAGACCCAAACAAAACCTATAACCCGATGACAGTCAGCGATCTGATTAAAACCGCGCCTGGCTTTGACTGGAAAAGCTGGATGCTTGCTGCCGGCCTGCCAGCTGAAGGCCTTGAAGCCAGCACCATTATCGTACAGGAGCCCTCAGCCATTACCGGAGAAGCAGCTGTTCTCGCCAGCACTGCCCCCGAACTGCTACGCTCATGGCAGGCATTTCACACCGCCAGCAACGCTGCCGGTTATCTGCCTGACGAATTTGTTCAGGCAAGCTTCACCTTCCATAAAGTTCTGAGCGGTCAGCCTGCTCTGCCAGCACGCTGGAAGCGCGGTGTCAGCGCTACAAATTCAGCAATGGGCATGGCATTAGGCAAGGTTTATGTTGAGAAATTCTTCCCGGCAGAAGACCGCGCAGCTATGGAGCAGCTGACTGAAAACCTCAAAACAGCCTTCCACACCCGCCTGCAGCACAACAGCTGGATGACGCCAGCAACACGTCAGGCTGCTCTGACCAAACTCGACAGCCTGGAAATTCAGGTCGGTTACCCCAAAAAATGGCGTGACTATTCCGGCCTTGAAGTGAACCTGAAAGACCTTTACGGCAACGTCAAAAATGGCATTGCTTTCGAGTGGGCTTATGAACTGAGCCACCTGGGTAAAACAGTTGACCGTGATGAATGGGATATGACCCCTCAGACAGTCAATGCCTACAACAACCCGCTGTTTAACGAGATTGTTTTCCCCGCAGCTATTCTGCAGCCGCCATTCTTTAACGCAAAGGCCGATGCCGCCATTAACTACGGTGCCATTGGTGGCGTTATCGGTCATGAAATGACCCATTCGTTTGACGATGAAGGGCGGCAGTTTGACGAACATGGTCGCCTGCGTGACTGGTGGACTAAAAAGGACACAGAGCGCTTTCAGAAACTGGCAGCCCGTCTGGGTGCTCAGTACGACGCCTTTGAAGTGCTGCCTGGTGTGCATGTCAATGGCAAGCTGACTATGGGCGAAAACATTGCTGATCTGGGCGGCCTGACCCTGGGGCTTGATGCGTATCACGCCTCACTGAATGGTGAGAAAGCTCCGGTTATTGATGGCCTGACAGGTGACCAGAGAGTCTTCCTCGGCTGGGCACAGGTCTGGCGCCAGAAACTGCGTGAAAACACAGTTAAAAGCCTGGTGGTGGTTGACCCGCACTCACCGCCGGAAGCTCGTGTAAACCTGCCCATGCACAACATCGATGCATGGTATAAAGCATGGAATGTCAAAAAAGGGGATGCGCTCTATCTCGCACCCTCTCAGCGCGTAAAAATCTGGTAACAGAACACCAGGGTCTTTCCTCTGCCAGCCAGAGGAAAGACCTTTACGTCAGGGCGTCACAACCTCATCAAGCCTGGCGGGTATAAAAAATGGTATACTCCCCTTACCCGGGCCACGCAGCCCCTTCTGTTCTGCAAACCATACACCTGCACTGACATCTCCCCCTGAAGGCAGCCAGCTCTGCGGTGTTGTCATCCAGCTCTGCATATCATGAGCCACACGCTCACCTCCCTGATCTCTGAGCAGCAGATGATGTCCCCCAGGGATCATGTCAAAACGTACATCTTTTTTCTCAGCTCTCCTGACAGATAAATCATGCCAGACACGTGCCATAGCAAAAGCCGGCACAAGCTGATCATTATCGCCATAGAGACATAGTATGTTACCCCGGTCATGCTTTGCCGCAGCCGCTGCCTGCTGCATCAGGGTTACAAGCCCCCGCAATGCTATCCACTGTGTTGTACGAAGTGTCAGCGGATCATAATAAAGACGAATAAGAGCGGCCATATTATCTGTAGCTACCACATGCACAGAGGCACTCTGTTCAGGCACAAGGGTATGCGGCGACAGCGATGCAAAAACTGATAACAGCATATCAGCTGTAAAACCCGGGTTCCACACTGCCGGAGCGAGCAGAATTGTCCCGGCAACAGCAGGGGCATCAGGCTGAGCCATAAGCACCATAAGCACCGCCCCTCCCATACTTTCACCGGCAAGATATATAGGCGTACGGGGATACATTTTTTTTAGCTGGTCAATCAGTTCTCGTGTATCAGCAACCATCCGCGCAGTACCTGCCCATGCACCACGTTGTGGTGCGGCACCAAAACCACGCTGATCAGGAGCTGCGACCGTTACCCCGGACTGCGTAAAAAACGAAGCCCGGCTTTCCCATGCATCGCGACTATCATTAAAACCATGCAAGGCAAGCAACACAGCTTTTGGCTGCCCCTGTGCTTTCCAGATACGCGCCGGCAACGCTGCGCCATCACTCATGGTAAATATATGGTCCGGTGCGACAAGCACAGCAGCCTGTTGCCAGCGTAGCGGAGGCTTTGGCGCAGGGGGCACGCCTGTCGTGCAGCCACTCAGCGCTATGAACATCCAGGCCATAACACAGCCGGCAATGACCCTCTGACACCATGATTTTAACATTGTAAAAATACTCAGAGACTCTTCGCTCACGGATATGGGAAGAAGAGTGAATGGAAACATTTTGTCTGCAGGGGTATCATGCCAGACAAGAGTGCAATACCAGAAACAGATCTGGCCTGGCCAGAAGACAAGGAACAGCCCTATGCTTATTCAGGCAGAAAACCAGACACCACGCCCGCGACTGGGCTATATCGAGACTATTGTTGTCGATTCCCGCAAAATATACTGCAATGGAGGCTCTGATACTCTGGGGCACCCTGGAGTATGGCTGAAAATAGGAGACCAGCAGACTGTTTGTCCCTATTGCTCACGCCTGTTTATTCTGCAGCCTGAATAATTACTTATCAACTTAATTTACAGGTATTTTATGTCCAGTTTTCGTTTCCGGCCATTACGCTCAAAGTCCCATAAAACGATTAAACTCTTCACAGCAGCCCTGTCTCTTGTCGTAGCTCAGGCAACTCTGCCTGCTTACGCACATGCAGAAAGCGGTGGTGATGTTCCGCAGATTAGCGACCTGAAGTTTGCCGCTGCAGTTCATCCTTACGCTTCTCCTGAGGCTGCACCGCAGGCAGTAAAGGACGCCTTTGAAGAAGCACAAAAAACAGACAAACTGGTTATGCTGATTTTTGGTGCTAACTGGTGCCCTGACTGCCTGATGCTTGAAGGCGCTTTAAAAAATGCATCCGTTGCACCATGGGTAAATAAGAATTTTGCCATCGCAAATATTAACGTCGATCATTTTCAGTACAATACAGACATTGCTGCAAAATTTGGCGTTAAAATTAGAGCCATTCCTCTTGTTCTGGTTATCACCCCCGCTGGCAAAGTGCTTAACAGTGACGGTACGCTGGCACTGGGCGAAGCCAGGAGTATGTCGGCACAGGCTATGGTGAATAAGCTCAACGAATGGAAAAACCGGCGATAACACCGGATGATCCGGACTTCTCACTTATCACATTCAGGGAAATGATAAATGACTCTGCCACAAGTTACTCTGAGCGATGGCACGACACTGCCAGCTATCGTATTTGGCACCTATAAACTTAATGGTGCCTCCGGCGTTGAAGCAATGAAAAATGCTATTGATGTTGGTTATACCGGGCTGGATAGTGCCTTCAACTATGAGAATGAGGGTGCTCTTGGCAGAGCCTTGCGCGAGTGTGGGCACAAGCGTGAAGATCTCCGCATCAGTTCAAAGTTGCCAGGCCGGCACCATGCCTATGATGAGGCTCTGGCAACGATTGAGGAATCTCTCTACCGTGCTGATGTTGAATATTACGACATCTACTTCATTCACTGGCCGAACCCGAAAGTGGGTAAATATGTCGAAGCATGGAAAGCACTGATAGAGGCCAAAAAACGCGGCTATGTGCGCTCTATTGCCGTCTGCAATTTTTTACCGGAACATCTTCAGCGCCTGCAGGATGAAACAGGCGTACTCCCTTCAGTTAATCAGATTGAGCTGCACCCTTATTTTCCACAGGCCGAAGCACGTGCCTGGCACAAAAAACATCATATCGTCACACAATCCTGGAGTCCCCTGGGGCGTGCTAATGATATTTTGCAAAACCCTGTTCTGAACACTATCGCGCAAAAACTGAATAAAAGCATTTCGCAGGTTATTCTGCGCTGGCACCATCAGCTTGAATGTATTCCTCTTCCTAAAGCTTCGGGTCGTAAACATCAGATTGAAAATATGTCAATTTTTGACTTCATCCTTTCTGATGAGGATATGAAGGCTATTGCTTCTCTGGCTCGCCCTGATGGTCGCACCTTTAATCAGGATCCTTCTTTTTACGAAGAATTCTGAAACTGAATGATATTCAGAATACATTCCGTGTTATGCTTTCGTCAGATATAACAACTTACGGAAAATGTGATCTGTATGGCGCTACCCACCTCTCCCGCGCTTCGTGGTCCGGTACTGCCGGCACTGATCGCCACAGCGGGAGACAGTGCCCGCCAGCGCTTTATGGAATTTTTTGCCGCGCAAATACGCAATCCTAATACGCGGCGGGCTTATGCAAGAGCTGTTTCCGGTTTTCTGTCCTGGTGTGATGACCATCATATCCGCCATCTGCCCGACATCACTCCGTTGCATGTTGCAACCTGGGTGGAGCTGGAAAACCGCAGAGTGTCAGCACCCAGTGTGAAGCAGGCACTGGCTGCCCTTAAACATATTTTTGACTGGCTGGTAACCGGGCAGATTATACCAACAAACCCGGCAGCCTCTGTACGTGGGCCTGCACATAGTGTGCGCGTTGGTAAAACACCTGTGCTCGAAGCTCATGAAGCACGCGCCTTACTGGATTCTATAGATATATCAACCAGTTCGGGCCTGCGGGACAGAGCTTTAATTGCACTCATGGTTTTTTCATTCGCGCGCATTGGTGCTGCTTTATCTATGCGGGTAGAGGATGTCTTTATTCAAAATCGCCGCCTGTGGGTACGTCTGAACGAAAAAGGTGGAAAACAACATGCCATGCCATGCCACCACACACTTGAAGAGTATCTGCATGCTTACCTTGACGGTACAGGACTGTCAGATACCCCAAAAAGCTGGCTTTTTTGTACAGTTAAACGCGGAACAAAGCATTTTTCTCAAAACCGCCTGGAACAGCCTGATGCCTACGCCATGGTCAGGCGCCGGGCAAAAGCCGCCGGTATCAAGACAGCAATAGGCAACCATACATTTCGGGCCACTGGCGTAACCACTTACCTTAAAAATGGTGGTACCCTCGAAAATGCGGCCGCTATGGCCAACCACTCCTCCACCCGTACGACGCAGCTTTATGACCGCAGACGAGACGATATCTCACTTGATGAAGTAGAACGCATCAGATTATAGCGACATCGAGGTGCTGGTCATTAAACCTTATTGTTTCTGGCCCATCTGGCAAATAACCTGAGGGGATTGCGTTGGACGCGTTTATTGCTCCGGAGGTTTAAAACCGGAGCATTTTGTACCTGATGTATATGATTTGGTTGCGGGGACCTGCGGCCAATGAAAAAGCTGAGCACCGATACCGAACGGCAGATCGTTGATGAAGGCAATACGACGACGTATCAGGCCATTTTCATCGAATTCCTATTTCTCGTTGCCATAGGACCGGAAACACCGCTCTTCCTCGTCATGCCACTCATAGGCAAAACGCACTGAGATCCTGTTCTCCCTGTGCCCGGACCTCCTTTGACATGAGATTACCACACTCAGAAGGCATACATTTAACATTTATAACCTATAGCACCTAAACGGAAAAAACCCTCATAAGAGCCATCAGGAAAATCAACTTCCCATAACTCTGATGTCAGAAATAAATTACAATAACCAGAAGATCTTCTCTCCCGCCAGATGATTAAAAAATGGTGATGTATGGCGAAAAAAGCTTCCCTTTCGATAAGTCACGCTACGTTCTTTATTCTTGCGGCCCTATTACTCGGTATGCCAGGCCATGGAAATGCACAGGATCGTCGCCACATTCGTGAGCCAGAACTGCCTGCCCATGTCTGCGTAAAGCTCACATCAGACGATATACCCGATGCGCACAACCTCCAGGAAGCCATTAATCACTGCCCTTCAGGTCAGGCAGTTCATCTGACCCAAGGTCTCTTTGTTAGTAACCCACTGGAAATGAAATCAGGCGTGTCGCTCTGGCTGGATAAAGGGGTTATTTTAGCTGCCACTTCAGACCCTCAGGCTTATGATCGTGGCACAGGAGCATGCGGCACCCTCGACAACAAAGGGAAAGGCTGCAAGCCTTTTCTGACATTCCGGGACTATAGCGGTGGAGGCATTTATGGCGATGGGGTTATCGATGGTAACGGCGGCCAGGTAATAGAGGGTAAAGATGAAACATGGTGGCAACTGGCACGTCGCGCGCAACGCGAGCATAAACATCAGAATGCCCCACGCCTCATTCAACTTAACAACACCCACGATGTCACTTTCTACCGTGTAACTTTACGCAATTCTCCTAATTTTCATGTTGCTATGAATGGGGTAAAAAGAGCGACCTTCTGGGGCGTAAAAATCGACGCACCAGCCAGCGCCCGCAACACCGACGGCATTGATCCTGGTAATTCTGAGGATGTTACCATCACTCAGAGCTTTATCCGTACAGGCGATGATAACATTGCCATTAAAGCTGGGCCAAATGGAGGAACACATAACATCTCCATCACCGACAACCACTTCTACAAGGGTCACGGTATGTCTATTGGCAGCGAAACACAAAATGGTGTGCATGATATTCTGGTCCGCAATCTGACACTGGACGGAACAACCTCAGGCATTCGCATTAAAAGCGATGTAACGCGAGGTGGACTGGTAGAGCACGTCCTCTATGAGGATGTATGCATGCGCGCAAACCGGTGGGCTGTAAATTTCGATACCAGTTATGATAAAGAAGCTGTCGGATCTGCTATTCCTGTCTATCGTGATATCACTCTGCGACACGTAACGAGTGACGGTGGCCAGTTGGTAGCGCATGGGTTTGATAAGGAACATGCGCTTGATATTACGCTTGATGGTGTGCATTTTCCTGAAAAAAACCAGTGGGATATCAGTAATACCCAGCTGCATACAGGCCCCTTACAGGAAGGAGCCCCTGATTGCTCAGCTCAGTTCGTCCCATTCCCCGAAAACTCTCCGAAAACTATTTATACTGTCGGTAGTGGAAAAAGCTTTACCAGTATTCAGAATGCTCTTTCAGCAGCTCCGGATGGAGCCACCATTGCGATCTATCCCGGCACGTATCGCGAGGTAGTGCATGTTACACGCCCTGATATGCACCTGATCGGCATGGGACGCACGCGTGAGGAGACAGTGATTGAGGGGGACCGTGCCGCGTTTGAAAGTGGTGGCACCGGAAAATCTGCAATCGTCTTTGCCGAAGGCGATGGTGACACGCTCGAGCATCTGACAATCACTAACCGCTTCCACTGGAAGCATCCGGACATTACGAAAGACGCCCAGGCTCTGGCTCTTTCAGCAACAGGAGACCGTCAGCATTTTTCTGATCTGCATCTTACAGGCTATCAGGATACACTTCTGGCAGCCGGTCACGGATGCAGAGAGGACAGAGATTGCCGCCCTGCACGCCAGCTTTATCAGGATAGCCGGATTGATGGTGCAGTGGATTTTATTTTTGGCGATGCTCTTGCCTGGTTCGAAAGAGTGGAATTACACGCCCTCGGACGCCCATTTGTCATACTCACGGCCCAGGGGCGGCGTAGTGCGGATCAACCCAGCGGCTATCTGTTTCATCAGTGCAGCATTACTGCCGACAATGATGTTAAGGAAATCAGTCTTGGGCGGCCATGGCGCGACTACGCGACCGTCGTTTATAAAGAATGCAGGATGGACCCGCGTGTACTCCCCTCAGGCTTTACAGAATGGAACCACCTCAACCGGTTAACTACAGCTCGTTACGGTATTGTGGATGCCAGTGGAACCGGTGCAGCTAAAGGACCACGCGAGCCACACATGCTGGCTGTCAGCAAAGAACTCCGTCAAATGATATCAAATCCTTCTGTTTTCTGGAAAAACAGCCTTTGAAAAACTTATGATTACCGATCAGAGGATAATTTTTAACCGACACAAATCGTGACACTTCTACAAAAGAACAGTGCTTATGTTTTTTAGTTTAAAAATCATACTCTCAGTAATGACCTTACCTCTTCCCCCTCAGGCTGCGGCACTCGTCGTGTTATACTGCCGGCAAGCTTCAACATAGGCGTAAGAAACATGGGCAAATTTACGAGCCTGCCACTGATGGTAGTCGCGTACAAGCCGGGCTGATATCCAGCTTTTTCGGCCTGTTTTACCGAAATCGTTTTCTGCCTCGATTTTTTTCAGAAGCCGCGCGATATTCCCACGCGAAACACCATAACGCTGCGCCATAGCATTGGCACTGTCGAGGACAATTTCTATCCGTTCTATGTCGCCTGCGGGTGATTCTGTTACAGTCTTGGTCATTTCATTCAGAACGGACATGCCAACCGTTGTGCTGACAAGTTGTACAATAGACTGCGGTGGGGCTCTTAAAAAAGCATCCTGCAGCATTAATCTGGCAAAAATCGGATGCATGTGATTAAGGATTTCTGGCGTTACACGTGTAACCTCACTCCTGCCCGCTCCGTCAATCTGGTCAAGCGCCTGCAAATTGACGCTAAGATAGACATGGAACATCTGCTCAGAAAAAGCGCTCATCTGATAGGCGCGCACCCGGCCATCCTGACTGGGAATGGCTTCTATATAGCCAAAATTCTGAACTTCCTTGAGGTAATTTGTAACCGTATTCGGGCTGACCATACTGCTATCTTCAATCAAACCATACAGGTTGGTTGCGGTCAGCGGGGGAGCTGAAGGGTCAACCCGTCGCTGAAAATGTAACAAAAGAGCCGCATGCGTCAAAACCCATCGTCTTACATCGGCCACGTAACGCACTTCACGCGGCATCTGCTTGTGAATACTCAGTAATGCCTGATTGCAGAAAGCCAGACATTTCATGAAATGCGGCAATCCAGCGAGCGCCTGAGCTTCATAAACCGGTATATCGCCTGTCATACCCACCTCTGCACTTATCCTTCCCATGCGATGACACAGTCAGTTGCCTGCTGCCCCCAACATCGCGTTTGTCGCATTTTTGGGGATACCGCAAAATCAATCTTGATACGATATAAAAACTAATCAAAAACAAGGAAATATTGTGTTTAGCCGATCATCTTTAATGAAATCGGTTCGTTGATCATTTCCACTCTGCAGAAGCACCTCTTCCATATCCAGCCCCACAGAACTGAAGACTGACTGATGACTTTGACAACCCGCACGCTTCTTCTTGGCATAACCGCCCTCACCCCCGGCTTTGCCTGGGGACAGGCCCTGCCCACGGGCGGCACCTATGTAGCGGGGGCTGGCAGTATCAGTACGACAGGGGGCACCACTACAATCGACCAGTCATCCGCACGCGGGGTCATTAACTGGCAGGGCTTCTCCGTCGGAGCAGGCGCCTCGGTCCGGTTCAACAACGGCAGTGGCGCCACTCTCAACCGCGTAACGGGTGCGCAGACTTCCTCCCTGCTGGGGCATATAGGCGCCACCGGCACGGTCTTCCTCATCAATCCCAATGGCGTAGTGATAGGGCCTGGCGGAACAGTAGTGACCGGCGGCAGCTTTATCGCCTCCACGCGTGATACGCCCAACAGTACGTTCATGAAGGGGGGCAACGTCATTCTGTCCGGCAGCTCTGCCGGCACTGTCACCAATGCGGGCAAAATCACCAGCACCAGCGGCAATGTAGTGCTGGTGGGGGCCAGCGTCACCAACAAAGGTACGGTCAGTGCTGCGGGCGGCACGGCGGCTCTGCTGGCGGGCAATCAGGTGGTGCTGAGCGAGGTCGATGGCCCGTCGGGCATTTATATCGTGGCAGACAGCAAGGCAAAAGGCAACGTAACCAACACCGGGCGGATCAGGGCTGCCGCCGCCACGCTGGCCTCGGCCGGTGGCAATGTCTACGCGCTGGCGGGCAACCGTGAGGGGCTGGTGCAGGCCACCGGCACCACAAGGGTGAACGGGCAGGTCTGGCTGAGCGCACCTCACGGCACAGTAACAGTTGAAAGCACAACGCTAAAGGCCACCAGTGCCGATGGCTCAGGGGGTATCATCCGCGCCAATGGCAGGGCCGTGAACCTTCGCGGTAAAGCCGTGCTGAATGCCTCGGCCAGCAAAGCCGGACGTAAGGGGGGGCATATCCTTGTTGGCACCGACAGCATGGGCGGCACCAACCTGGCCCGCAGCACCACCCTGGCTTCGGGCGTTACCCTGAAAGCAACCGGAAAAGGCACAGGAGCTGGCGGCACAATCGAGACCTCGGCCCACACACTGGCCGTGGGAGCTGCTACCATCAGTGCCGGGCCTGGTGGCAGCTGGCTGCTCGACCCTGATGACCTGACGATCGACAGTAACGCGGCCAGCACCATCAATAGCGCACTTAACAGCGGTACCAATGTAACCGAGCAAACCTCGGCCGCCACCGGCAACATCGCTGGCACTGGCACGAGCAGTGCGGGCAATGGAGATATTCTGCTCAACGCCGCTCTGAGCTGGAACAGCGCGGCCCGCCTGATCCTGTCCTCCTATCACTCCATCACTCTCAATGCCGATATCACCGTGGGCGGCGCGGGTAAGCTGACCCTGACCACCAACAACAACATCGGTGGCACTGGCACAGGAGATGGAACTCTGAACTTCGGCACCTCCAGCGTCCGGTTCACCAGTTCCTCCCTGACCGCCGCCAGCACAACGAGCAACAGCCCGCTGACCATCGATGGTCATAGCTACACGCTGATTACCAGCCCCGGCGATTTACAGAATGCCGTTGGCGTATCGGGCTATTACGCTCTGGCCAGACCGCTCGACATGAGCAGTATCAGTAATTTCACGCCTCTGACGCCCGGTGGCTTTTACGGCACCTTTAACGGGCTGGGTAATACCATCTCAAACCTCGTGATTAATAGTGGTGCCGACGATGTGGGGCTATTCGGGCAGCTGATGGGCGGAACCATCAGCAATGTCGGCCTTATAAAAGGAAGCGTGACCGGCACAAACACAGCCGCGTACTCAACAGCAGGCAGCCTTGTCGGTGCGAATAATTTTGGTACGATCAGCAATGTCTACGCGACAGGGAACGTGAACGCCACAAATAACGAGACAGGTGGTCTGGTCGGCATGAATAATCAGGGCACGATCAGTGAGGCCTACACGACCGGGAACGTGACCGGTACAAATAACTACACAGGTGGTCTGGTCGGCATTGGTGATGGTACGATCAGCAATGTCTACACAACAGGGAACGTAACCGGCATAGCCATGACTGGCGGCCTTGTCGGTGAGGATAGTGGCACGATCAGCAATGCCTACGCAACAGGGAACGTGAACGGCGGCGGCTACAACGCAGGCGGTCTGGTCGGCATGAATGAGGGCACGATCAGCAATGCCTACGCGACAGGGAACGTGACCGGCGGCAGAAGTGGCGGTCTGGTCGGCATGAATGAGGGCACGATCAGCAATGCCTACGCAACAGGGAACGTAACCGACAGCAGAAGTGGCGGCGGTCTGGTCGGCATGAATAATTATGGCACGATCAGCAATGCCTACGCGACGGGGGGCGTGACCGGCGTCACAAGTGGCGGCCTTGTCGGTGAGAATCAGTTTAGCACGATCAACAATGCCTACGCAACAGGGAACGTAACCGGCAGCAGAAGTGGCGGCGGTCTGGTCGGTAAGAATGATTCTGGCACGATCAGCAATGCCTACTTTGACACCAGTACTTCCGGCACCACGGCGAGCATTGGAGAGGGCAACATGTCGGGCGGCAAAGGCCTGACTACTGTGCAGTGGCTGACCGAAGGGCCGATGGTTAGCGGCAGTCCTTACAGCTTCACCGATCCGGGTGCCTGGGTTTCAGGTTCGCCTTATCCGATACTTGCCGCCCTGCCCCATATTGTGATCAGCAGCACAGGGGCACAGACTTACGGGCAGAGTGCCTTTTCTGTCAGTAGTCTCACCTTCACAGATCAGAACAGCAATAACGCATCGTCCCTCGTGGATACAAGCAACCTGAAATGGTATAGCCCGCTTCTCTCATCGACGAGCAATGCCGGAACAACGGGGGCCATGTATGGCACCGGCGCCACGGCAAAGGGTTATCAAATCACCTATCAGGCTACTGATACTGTCAGCAAGGCTGCCCTGGCCATTACCGCCCTGAACCAGACAGGCATCTATGGACAGAACCCCACACTGAATAAGACTGACTTT